>CAJKZL010000163.1 GCA_905204385.1 uncultured Odoribacter sp.
GTCCTGGCAGAGAGTCGGAATAAGAAGTCCAAAGTAGGGACCATCTCTTATATGCCGCCTATCTTCGGGTGCTTTATCGCTTCGGTAGTGGTCCGCGATCTCATTGGAGAATAAAAAAACCGCCTGTTACGACAAGCGGTTTTTATAAAAAGTGATATTTTTTAAATCTGATCGAAATCGACGTCGAATTCTTCTTTTTGGGGGTCGGTGTAGGCTGCTTTTGGAGCTTCTCCGCCGATGGCGGCTTGGATATAAGCAACGACTTCATCTAAACCTTCAGCAAACTTTTCAAAATCTTCTTTGTACAGAAAGATTTTATGCTTCTCGAAATTTTGATTCCCGTCGTTATCAAATCTCTTCTTACTTTCTGTGATTGTCAGGTAATAATCATTGTTACGAGTTGCTTTCACGTCGAAAAAATAGGTTCTTTTCCCTGCTCTCACTGCTTTGGAATAAATCTCTTCCCGGTCTTCCAGACCTTCTTTCCTTTCGTATCCTTCCATGTCTACCTTGTTTTGAGTAACTCTTAAATATTTAATGATTGAAATGATTTAGCAAACATTACTTTTGCGTTCCAAAAGTAGTAAAAAATCTAATGGAATAACATTTTTTTAATAATTTTTAGGTTGCAAGTCGCCTTATCCCTGCTCGGAAGAGGGTTGTCTTACTTTCTTGGTTGGATCTGCTGAGAGAATCATGCAATAGGTGGGATATGGAAATGGGATTAAGAAACCCCTAAAGTTAATTGTTAAAATCTAAATTTATTGAAAATCTGTTTTAGTCATACTGAATAAAAGTTTATCTTTGCAAATCCCGGAAATGGGTTTGCAAATTCGGGTGTTGATTGATGAATATTTAATTAAAGTGTAAAATGGAGATTGTTGTTAGCGGGATACGTCCCACGGGAAATTTGCATTTAGGAAATTATTTTGGTGCAGTAAAGAATTTTTTGCGCTTGCAAGATGAATATAAATGTTTCTTTTTTATCGCCGACTGGCATTCTTTGACCACTCATCCGCATCCCGGTGATGTAACTTCGAACGTTCGTAAAATACTTTCTGAATATTTGGCTTGCGGAATCGATCCCGACAAAGCCGCTATCTATGTACAGAGTGATGTAAAGGAAATCCTGGAGCTTTATTTATATCTCAACATGAATGCTTACTTAGGAGAATTGCAGCGGGTGACCTCTTTTAAAGAGAAAGCGCGGAAGCAACCCGAGAATGTAAATGCAGGATTATTGACTTATCCCACGTTGATGGCTGCCGATATTATCATCCACAGAGCAGATAAAGTGCCGGTGGGGAAGGATCAGGAGCAGAACATGGAGATGGCCCGGAAATTCGCCCGGCGATTCAATATGATGTATGGGGTGGATTTTTTCCCGGAACCGCAGTCTTATTCTTTCGGGGGGGATGCCGTTAAAGTGCCGGGATTGGATGGTTCCGGTAAGATGGGGAAATCCGAAGGCAATGCTATTTACCTGGTCGACGATGCTGCTACCATCCGTAAAAAAGTAATGAAGGCCGTGACCGATAGCGGGCCGACGGAGCCCAACAGCGAGAAACCGGAGGCGATAGCCAATTTGTTCACCATGTTGAAAATCGTTTCTTCGGCAGATACCTATGATTATTTCAATGAAAAATACAATACCTGTCAGGTTCGCTATGGAGATCTGAAAAAACAATTGGCTGAAGACATCATCAAGTTTACAACTCCGATCCGGGAAAGGATTCTTGAGTTTTCGTCAAATGGAGAATATATGGATAAGGTGGCCGAAGAGGGAGCTGCTAAAGCCCGGGAAAGTGCCCGGAAGACCATAAAAGAGGTCAGGGAAATCATCGGTTTCAGACCGTAAATGTAAAGTCTGGACAGGGAGAGATTTTTAAAAATCGGGTTTATGTATGAATATATCAAAGGAATATTGGCAGAGGCGAATCCTGCATTTGCCGTTGTCGAGAGCGGTGGGATCGGATATTACGTCAACATTTCCGTCAATACTTATTCGGCCATAGCGGCGGCAAAGGAGGTGATGCTTTATCTGCACCAGATTGTACGCGAGGATGCTCATCTGTTGTACGGTTTTTTTACGCGGGAAGAGAGAACCCTTTTCCGTCAGTTGATATCGGTTTCGGGAGTGGGGGCTAATACGGCCAGCGTCATGCTAAGTTCGATGACCGTGAACGAAATAACGGGAGCCATCCTCACCGATAATGTCAATGCCATAAAAAGTGTTAAGGGCATCGGTTTAAAGACGGCTCAGAGGATCATCATCGAATTAAAGGATAAGGTCAATGGCAGTGGTAGCGCCGGAAGCCCGGCTTCAGGCACTACGCTGACCATCAAAGAAGAGGCTTTGGCCGCACTGGTAATGCTGGGATTTGTCAAAGCACAGGCTGCCAAAGTTCTGGATAAAATCATTGCCGACGGTGGAATTGCGAGTGTAGAAGAATTGATAAAAAAAGCCCTCAAGCAATTATAAACCGGAGAGAGGTACAAAGGAATTTTTACATTTCATAGAGGTGTGTATGCGTATTGGGTTATTATTGTTAAGTATAATAACTGGTGTCATTTGTCTTTCTGCTAAAAACTATATAGCTCCTGAAAAGACTTCTATTCCCGGTCGGCATGCCGGGCACACCTCCGATACCCTATTATTTCCCATTCGTGAAAATCAGGACAACCGGATCCGAGAGGAGGTTCCCGCTTCTTCCTTATTTTTACGGAAGCCTTCCAATATCAGGGATTCTATCGTTTATGACCCGATGACTAAAAAGTATGTGGTGATGACCCTTATCGGTAACAAGTACCATTATAGTCGTCCGTATACCTTGGATTTAAAAGAGTTTATCGGTTCGCGCAACCGATTGAACTTATACGAATACAATCGTCGGAAGGAGGAAGGTGGTGGTCAGAACGACTTTAAAAATCTGGTATCCGAAATTCAGTTTCTGGATAAATTATTTTCTCCCGTTTTCGGGAAGGATTATATAAAACTCAGTGTACAAGGATCGGTGGATCTGACTTTGGGTGTCAAGATCAATAAGATAGACAATCCTACATTGCCCGTCGATATGAGGAAAACGACCAATCTCGATTTTGACGAGAAAATGCAATTCAATATCAATGGAGGAATAGGTGACTTTATCAATCTCGATTGGAGTTATAACACGGAAGCAACTTTTGATTTCGAAAATGTCCTGAAACTGAACTATGAGGGAAAAGAGGATAATATTGTCAGAAAGATCGAGGCAGGAAATGTGTCTCTGCCTCTGACAGGGACGTTAATCAGTGGGGTTCAGAACTTGTGGGGATTCCGGACCGACCTGCAATTTGGCAAACTTGCGGTTTCCGGCATCTTTTCCCAGCAAAAGGGAGAAGCGAAAGTGATCCGGTTGGAGAAGGGAGCTCAAAAACAAGAATTCGAGATTTCCGCCCACAATTACGAAGCGAATAAGCATTTTTTTCTGGCCCGGTATTTCCGGGATAATTATGAGGCCGCTCTCCGGAATCTTCCCGTTATCAATAGCGGGGTGCGGATCACCAGAATTGAAGTGTGGGTGACGAACAAAAATTCCCGTTTCGAGCAATCGAGGAATATTGTTGCTTTTACAGGATTGGGGGAAAACAATGTCGGAAATTCGGATCGTCCCCTGTTTAATCCCGATTTATTTCCTGCCCGCCCGGGGAAAACGTTGCCGGATAATGAAAGCAATGCTTTATATGAGAAAATGAACGGGCAATATGCTGCCATACGGAATATAAGTCAGGCAACTGCCGTTTTGTCGAAAACGATTCAGCCCGGCAGAGATTTTGAGAAACTGGAAAATGCCCGTTTGCTGGATCCTTCCGATTATGTGTTGAATGAACAATTAGGGTATATTTCTCTGAATACGGCTTTGAATTCGGACGAAGTGCTGGCCGTAGCCTACGAATATACGGTTCGGGGAGAAATCTACACCGTGGGCGAACTGACATACAATGCTCCGGCTGCACCCCAGACATTAATCGTGAAAATGCTGAAAGGGACCACTTTAAGTCCCGAGCAGCCTACCTGGGATTTGATGATGAAGAATGTATATAACATCGGCGCCTATAACCTGAGTCCCGAAGAATTCACCCTGGATGTGCTTTACCGGAATGACAAAGCCGGAACCAAGGTAAATTACCTTCCCGCAGGCGATATCGATAATAAAATTCTGCTGTCGGTGATGAACCTCGATCGCTTGAATGAGCAGTCGGATGCTATGCCCGACGGGCGTTTCGATTATATCGAAGGGATAACGGTCCTATCCGGTAAAGGAAGAATCGTTTTTCCCGTATTGGAGCCTTTCGGTTCCTGGTTGGAAAGGAAAATCAATAATCCCGCTATTGCCCGGCAATATGTCTTTCAGGATTTGTACGATAAAACGCAAAGCGTGGCCGGACAGAATGCTGAAAAGAATAAATTTTATCTCAAAGGGAGCTACCGATCTTCGTCTTCCTCGGAGATATCCCTGGGAGGGGGAGATATTCCCCGTGGGTCGGTAAAGGTATCGGCTGGAGGAGTGGAATTGTTGGAGAATATCGATTACACAGTCAATTACACCATGGGTACGGTGTCGATTATCAATCCCTCCTTGCTTGAATCCGGTACTCCCATCACCATTAAGAGTGAAAACCGGTCCGACTTCGGCATGCAGACTCAGACATTGGTCGGCGCACATCTGGATTATAAGTTTAACGAGAACTTCAACATCGGTGCCACCATATTGCATATGAACGAGAAGCCCCTTACCCATAAGGTAAATTTAGGGGAAGAACCTTTGTCCAACACCATTTGGGGATTGAATGCCACCTATAATGCAGAGTCGCAGTTTATCACTACGCTGTTGAACAAGCTTCCTTTTATTCATACCCAGGCAAAATCGCATCTTACTGTCGATACCGAGTTTGCCAAGTTTATGCCCGGAACTGCAAAAGGGGCCGGAGGAAATGCTTACCTGGACGATTTCGAGGGCAGTAAAATCTCTTTGGACATGAAAGGAGTGTCGCAATGGAAGCTGGCTTCTACTCCTCAGGATAATGATAACCATTGGTTTCCCGAAAGCACTTCCGATTCGTTGAATTATGGTTATAACCGGGCAAAACTGGCTTGGTATGTCGTGGACCCGCTATTCTACCGAATGTCGACGGCAACTCCGGCTCATATCCGGGCCGATAAGGAGCAACGCTCCAACCATTTTGTCCGGGAGATCCGGCAAACGGAACTGTTTCCGAATAAAGACCTGGCAGTGGGGGATGTAAATATCATACCCGCTCTGACGGTGGCTTTTTATCCGAGGGAAAAGGGACCCTATAATTTTGATACCGAAGTGGACCGGGAGGGGAAACTTCGGGACCCCGAAAAACGATGGGGCGGCATGATGCGCAGTATTGCCACCAGCGATTTCGAGGCTGCCAATGTCCAGTATATTGAGATGTGGCTCATGGATCCTTTCGTATACGAGCCTCAGCATGCGGGAGGACATGTCTGTTTCGATTTGGGGAGTATTTCTGAAGACATTTTGAGAGATGGCCGGAAATCCTGCGAAAATGGTTTGCCTGTCAATGCGGAAGGTGGAAATACGGATACTACCGTTTGGGGTATTGTGTCGAATGTTCAAACGATGACCAACGGTTTCGACAACAATACCGAGGCCAGAAGGTTTCAGGATGTCGGACTCGACGGGATGAATGATGAGCAGGAGCGTATTTTTTATGCGAAATATCTGGAAATGCTGAGAAATACTTTTGGCCCTGATTCGAAAGTATACCGGGATGCCTGGAATGATCCTGCCGGCGATAATTATCATTATTTCAGAGGATCCGATTACGATGCGATGGAACTTCCGGTGCTGGAACGCTATAAGAAATACAACGGGACCGAAGGCAACTCGCCAACAGCCGAGATGTCGCCCGAGTCTTATCCGACGGCGGCCACCAATTTGCCGGATGTCGAGGACATCAATGGAGACAATACTCTGAATGAAACGGAAGCCTTTTTCCGGTATGACCTGGAACTGAAGCCGGAAAAAATGAAGGTCGGAGAAAATTTTATCACCGATATCACTACAGCCCAAGTGGAACTACCGAATGGGGAAACACAGGAGATCAAATGGTACCAGATTAAGATACCTGTCAGTGCGCCTTCGTTTACGCACAATTCTCCTGATCTGAAGTCTGTCCGTTTTATGCGGATGTTCCTCCGCGGATTCCGGGACAGTGTGATATTGAGGATGGCCAGTCTGGATCTGGTCAGGGATAACTGGCGGAAGTACGATGGTCCTTTGGACGGTGAGCTGACGTTGTCGGAGCAGACGACTTTCGATGTTTCCGTAGTCAACCTCGAAGAGAATGCTTCGCGTACTCCGGTGAATTATGTGATGCCTCCGGGAATCGACAGAGTGGTGGATGCGGCCAATACCCAGCATCGGGAACTCAATGAACAGGCTTTGTCGCTGAAAGTCATCAGCCTGAAAAAGGGGGAGTCCCGGGGGGTATATAAAACTTTCGGAAAAAATCTGCTGAGGTATAAAACACTGAAAATGGATGTTCATGCCGAGGCACTGAAAGAGTACCCTCTGTCGGATGACGATCTCACAGTGTTTATCCGGCTGGGAAATGATAATATCGATAACTACTATGAATATGAGGTGCCGCTGAAACTGACTGCTCCGGGATTTTACGGGTCGGAGGAAATCGGACGGGAAGCGGTGTGGCCTGCTGCCAACCGGATTGCATTGCCGCTGAGC
>CAJKZL010000164.1 GCA_905204385.1 uncultured Odoribacter sp.
AATGGGAGGAAGGGGATTTAGGTAGAGGGGTTTTAGAGAGAAAGAGCAGGGCGATGAGGGTGGCCATGAAGTCGGCGAAGGGAATCGCCAGCCAGATACCCGTGAGGCCCCAGCGTCCGGAAAAGAATCCCAAGGCCGGTATCAGAATCAGAAATTGGCGGGAGATGTTCATGGCGATGGCTTTCGGTGCCTGACGGATGGATTGGAAAAAACTGGTTACAATGGTTTGAAAACCGATTAGGGGCATGGCCAGAAAAGTGAGTTTCAGTCCATATACGCTGATAGATTGCAGAGTTGCGTCGGAAGTGAAAATGGCCACGAGCCAGGGAGCCAGCCCTTCTCCCAGGAGGAAAACGCTCAGGGCGATGAGGCTGCCGATGCGTATGGCTGTCGTTAAGAGGTAGCGGGCCAGGTCGGTACGTCCGGTGGCGTACTGATATCCGGCAAGAGGTTGCATGGTCTGGCAAAGGCCCATCAATAGCATGGAGACCAGGATCGAATAGCTGCTGATAATCCCATAAGCCCCGATGGCATAGTCGCCTCCGTATTTTTCCAGATAGCGGTTCATGATGATGTTGACCATCCCGGTGGTGATGTTCATGATAAAGGCCGCCATGCCGATGCCGATCAAGCTGGTCAGCAAGGAGATCCGGGGAATAAAACAATGGAGATCCAATCGTAGGGTGTTCTGCCGCGAATGAAAATGAAGGTATATGAGGATGCTGCTGATAAACATGGATATGACGGTAGCGATAGCAGCGCCCTGGATGCCTAGCTGAAAGCCGAAGATAAGTACGGGGTCCAGGATGATGTTGGCGATTACTCCGGTAAGGATGATCATCATGGACTTACGGGCTGCCCCCGCTGCACGGATGGAATGGCAGCAAGTAAAGTTGAGGTTGGTCAGCAGGCTTCCCGGAATCAGGATAGTCAGATTAGCATGGGCATAGGGAATAGTTTGCTCGCTGCCGCCGAAAGCCAGGAGAATTTCGTCCAGATAGCAGGAGGCGGTCACAATCAGAATCAGCGAAAGCAGGATGTTTAGAAACAGGGCATTTCCGAGAATCTTCGAAGCCAACTGATTGTTTCCCAGGGAAACAGCAGCGGAAATGCGGGCTGCGGCGCCTACTCCTGTCAAAGTTCCTGTGGTGCCCAGCAAAGACACACAAGGCAGAGGCAGAGCCAGGCCACAGATGGCGAGAGGACCCGCTCCCTGACCGATAAATACCCGGTCGACGATATTATACAAGGCCATAACGACCATGTTCAGCATAGCCGGATAAGCATAACTTTTGAATAGTTTGCCTATCGCTTGGGGGTCGTTTATGCGTTGTGGAGAAGCGTCTATCAAGGTTTCCGAATATTTCTTTGGTAGGCAAAAGTAATATTTTTACCTGAATAAACGGCACGATTTACCATTTCGGAGGGCATGATTCCCACTTTCGGCATATATTCAGCCATCCAGTTAGTTAGAGGCTTGGCTGAGGACGTCAAAAAGATATATCTTTTAAAGTTTGTCTATGTGGTCAGAACAATTAACTTTGCTAAGTATTTGTAATGATTGTTATGGAATATAATTATTCACATCTGATTTGCTTTTCTCCCACTCATTCTTCGCATCTGATCGGAGAGAGTATTCTTCGCGAAATCCGTACTGAACTTTGGGAAGAGACCGATCTTACTTATGAAGAACCTCATCAGCAATTGACAATCCGTGATGCAGTTGCGATAGTCGTTGTTCCGGTGTATGCAGGAAGAGTGGCGGAAACTGCTTTAGAGAGAATGAAAATTATATGCGGTGTAAATTCTATTGCTTTTCCGGTTGTGGTTTATGGAAACCGCGATTACGACGATGCCTTGCTGGAATTGACGGATTGGTGCCGGCAACATGGCTTTATGCCGTTTGCAGCCGCAGCTTTTATCGGAGAGCATTCCTACAGCCGTCCCGATCGCCCCATTGCCGCTAACCGTCCTAATGACGAAGACCTGAGGATTGCACAGCATTTTGGTCGGCAAATATATGAAAGGCTATCTAATCTGTCCCATCTTCCCCGGCAATTCTCTTTGACGGTCAAAGGCCATTTCCCGTATAAGGAAAAAAAGCCGGCATCTTTACAAACTCCGTTGACTTTAGAGGAGAAATGTATAGAATGCGGATTTTGCCTTGAAATCTGCCCTGTACAGGCTATCCGTCTGGAAGGAAAGATTGTCAGTGATCCGTCGACCTGTATCAAATGTTGC
The DNA here is from genome assembly GCA_905204385.1 of uncultured Odoribacter sp. The sequence continues at coordinate 2,242 of CAJKZL010000164.1, forward strand.
GCCTGTGTAAAGCAATGTCCGCAGCAAGCCCGGGTTTTCGATACTCCTTATACAGATTTGCTTTTTCAGAATTTTAGTACTCCCCGTGAACCGGAATTATTTTTTGCCGAATGATGAATAGATTGTTTTGTTTAGTTGCCGTTATTTTTGTTTTCAGTGGTTTTGTAGCTCCGGAAAACGATTCTTTTCCCGAGCGTCTGGTGCAGCGTCTGGTGCAGTTGGTACAGCGTCAGCCCCAGGAAAAAGTATATTTGCATACCGACCGTGATCACTATGATGCCGGCGAAAGGGTATGGTTTCGGGCTTATCTGACCAATTCGGTAAATCACAAGCGTTCTGATTTCAGCCGTTATGTATATGTTGAGCTGCGCGACCGTCAGGACAGCCTGTATGCCCGGGTGAAGCTTGCATTGCGTGATTCCATTTTTGCCGGATACATGCCCTTGTCCAAAAGATTGCCGCAGGGAGATTATTTTTTGAGAAGCTATACTTATTGGATGCAAAATGCCGGTGATGAGTATATTTTCCGGAAAAAAATCCGGGTGATCAATCCCGAGAACTCTAAGGTGCAGACCGAAGTGACTTATGAAAATACCGATAAGGGACAGGTGGCCAAGATCCGGTTTTTCAATTCCCGGAAAGAGCCTTATGGGAAAGTTTTTGTCGAGTATGCCCGCAACAATAAGCTGAAAACGGAGCGGACGGACGATGACGGTTATATGTACGTAAAAGTGGATAGTACGGATTTCGGCAAACGCCTTAAGGTGCAATTCCAGGACGGCGGCCCCATTGAATACCGGGGAACGGTGTTTTTGCCCGATTTGCGCAAGGATTTCGAACTTACTTTTATGCCGGAGGGAGGCGATTTGCTGGTAGGTTGTCAGCAAACAGTAGCTTTCAAAGCGATAGGCTGTGACGGCTTGTCTCGGCAAGTAAACGGAGTGGTGGAGAATAAGGAAGGGGAACAGGTCGCTTTTTTACAAAGTTTGCATAAAGGGATGGGAGCTTTTGAACTGCCCGTTGAACCCGGACAAGAGTATACCGCTGTGGTGAAATACGAAGATTTGGAAAAGCGGTTTGCCTTGCCCAAGCCTACGGTTCACGGAATGGCCCTGAAGGTGGTTTCCAATGCTGAAATTTTAGGATATGTTTTGTTGGGTGCCGACAGTGTTCCTTTAAAAGAAGATCTGTTTTTTATCGCCCATTCCAGAGGGATTCCGTTGATATGCCAGCCTATAGAAGTAGGAGGCAAGGGAAAACTCCCGCTTCAGAAACTGCCCGAAGGGATTCTGCATTTATTGGTAATGGACAGCAAGGGAGAGGTGTATACCGAACGCTTGTGCTTTGTCCGCAAGGGAAATCGTCCGGAATTGCTTTTGCAGACGGATCAGGAAGCGTATGGAGTACGCGAGCCTGTATATGTAGACGTACAGTTGGCCGCCGATAGCAGTCAGGTAAGGAAAGGATCTTTTTCGGTGACGGTAACCGCGGATGGAAAGTGCGAGCGGGATTCTCTGGCCGGAAATATTCTTTCCGACTTGTTACTGACGTCCGATTTGAAAGGATATGTAGAAGATCCTGCTCTTTATTTTAAAGATAACCGGGTGATCACGAGGAGATTTCTGGATTTGCTGATGATGACGCAGGGATGGACGCGTTTCGATGTACAGAAAGTGCTGAAGCAGGAATATGATTCTCTGCATTATTATATGGAGAGGGGACAGGCGATTTCGGGAAAGGTGAAAAATTTCTGGGGAAAGGATGCCGGAAATGCCAATCTGATCCTGTTGGGCACTAACGGGCTTTTTCAGTTTGTGGATGCCGATACCAGCGGTTTTTTTATAATCGACGGCATTGCTTTTCCGGATAGTACCAAGTTTGTGTTGCAGGGAAGAAACAAAAAGGGACGGCGGAATGTGGAAGTGATTGTCGACCAGGATGAATATTTGCGTCCTAGCGTGAAATTGCCTTTCGGTGGGGAGTTGATGAGCCGGGAGGAGGAGTTCTTTAAAAAGTTTGCCCGGGATTATTACTACGATAACGGTATCAAGGTATATGTGCTGGACGAAGCTGTCGTTAAACGGAAGGTGCCGAAAAAAAGCTATTCTTTTTACGATGGCATGGCGGATTATAGTCTTGATTCGGCAAAGCTGGCCTCGATGGATAATATGGATATGAGAATGGTGTTGCAGGAGCTTCCCGGCATCGAGGCCTGGGGCGATTCGGTGACCCGCCTGGGAAAACCTATTTATCTTATGGTGAACGATTTTGAGGAGGAGTTTAGCTATATTCTCAATATGACCCCGCGGGATTTGGTGAGCATCAGCTTTATTCGTTCTCCGATGTCCGCAACGCTTTTCGGGGAAAAAGCAGCCAACGGTGCGATCATCATTACTACAAATCCGAATTTTGTACCCCGCGATGCTCCGAAATTGAATATGGTGACCTTTTCTATGCTGGGCTATCAGCGTAAGGCAGAATTTTATATGCCTCATTACGAAGTTGATTCCATCCGTATGGCTCTGAAAGATTCTGTGGACTATCGTACCACCATTTATTGGAATCCTGATGTACGGACCGACGAATCCGGAAAGGCTAAATTCTTTTTCACCACTTCCGACGGTTATGGACCTTATACCCTCATCATCGAAGGCATACTGAATGACGGTACGGTTTGCCGTAAGGAAAAAAAGATTAAATTGAAAAGCTGGTAGAAAAGGCAAGGGATGCTGGGAGAGAGTATGTATCGGTCTGTTGGTTTTAGGGATAGTATTTGGGATAGAGGGGTTGATTCGATTTAAAGTGAAAGCTGAACGTTCGATAAGCGACGCTATAATGGCGGCTTTTACCGCCATTATAGCGTTGAAAAATGATTTGTCTTTCAGGGTTGTGGAGAATTAGCCGGACTTTTTGTTATGGTGTAGTTTAAGGAGAGCAATGTTTTGATTACTCCGGTAGCGGTATTTCGGTCGTATTCCTTTTCGGCTTCGGACAATTCCTCATAGGGGACGAGTCCCGGATGCTGTTTGAGCAGGTCGTTGCGTTCTTTACCGTAGCTCCATCCGTCCGCTATGCGTTGGCTCGCCCAGATTTCATGGGTATTCCGGGCCAACAATTCGATTAATTCCGCTAAGGGTTTGTCCAGAACTACCTGGGTGGTGTCGATGGGATGAGGGATGTATTGTTTTTTCATAAGTTTTGAATGTTTAAATTTTGGAGCATGAGTTCGATGGTTTTATAATCTTTTTCTTTGTCTTCGGACGAAAGGTTATCATCCCAGGGCTTCAGGTTGGGACGTCTTTTGAAGTAATCGTCTCTTTGGTCGCCATATTGCCATTTATTGAGGTATTTTTCAATCATCCAGCGGCGGTGTTCCATCATAGCCAGCGTTTCCTGGTCATATGCGGTGATCGATAGCGGAATTTGCTGACTTCTGAGGGCTTCGTAGGTTTTGCCTTTCCATAAGTAAGTCTTGATGTAATAATCCAGCACTTGGTTCCGGTTCGATTGCTTAAAATGTTCCGATAGCAATTTATAGTCGTCTTTTTCCTCCTTCCTCCAGATGTGGTGTGCCTGTTCGGCCATTTTTTCTATGGTATCGTTCAGTCGGATGACATATTCGAATGCCTCGTCAAAGGTATTGATGAGGTGTATGTTACGCTTATCGAGCGGTTCGATGTCTTTACCAGGCAGATTCAGCAGAGTAAACACATTTTCGGGTTTATGGCAGAAAGTAAAAATAGCCGGATAGTTTTGTCCCAGGCGATAGCGGAGAAAAACTGCTTTTTTTACTGATTCCAGGGAATTGTTCCGGCATACAAAGATCGAGGAAAAGTCCGTTTGAGCAGGAATATCAGAGGCAAAGCTAAGGTCGATAAAATCTTCCATAAAAGGGTATTTTTCACGGAAAGCGTTTACTTTGCCGGTATCTTTTTCTATTATAGTAAAATGTAAAGATGTCCTTCCCATGGTCAGACAGTGTGCCAGGCTAAGCAGGATGTTTTCGGCTTTGTCGTTCAAGCCGATAATCAATAGGTACAACTTTTTCCGGTTGACATCGGGCAGGATGTGTGGGATGTATTTGAAAATGATGAATTTAATCCCGGCTTCGTCGGTATTGAAAAGTATACCGTCGAAAAAGAATTTTTCATTGTCGGTCGCCGTATATTTGAATAAAGCGGAGTCGTTCAATAGGTTTTTCAGTTCCAGGTCGGAGATGGAAGTATAACATTTAAGGGGTTTTTGCCGGGTGGATTTATGTTGTTTCAATAAAGAAAAGGCGTTATGGGCGATATTTAAATTGTGAGTATCGTTCTCTGTAAGGGCATATAGAGAAGTTGCATGTTGGAGATTGGCAATGTTCAGGATGTGCGGGTCGGAGGGATCCCCGGTGATAAAATGAATTTTCCGCTGTTTCAGGCTTTCGTTGTATTGATTTTTTTCAGCAGAGATTATGTCTAGGGGATTGTTAGGGCATTACCGGATATAACCGAGGTTTGTTTAGTTGATTCTGCAGATGTTGATTTGATT
>CAJKZL010000165.1 GCA_905204385.1 uncultured Odoribacter sp.
TCATCCCTTTCGGGTTGTTTCATAAGCTGAAAACAAAACGTTTATCCCAATATCGAATACATCCATAAACTTATACGTCCATTATACTCCGACAGTATGCCCGATTATAAAGATTTGAAACGAAATTCGACCACAATTTCCAGCAAAACAGCGCCATATCTTTCCAGAATTTTTTTGCCGACGCCCGGAATGGCCAGCATTTCTTTGCTACTGGACGGCAAAGCATTGGCAATGCCCAGAATCGCTTTTTGGTGCAGGACCGTATAGGCAGGAAGCCCTTGCTTTTTAGCCTCTTCATTCCGCCATAAACGCAATGCCTGGTAGAGTTGGGGATGCAAAACGTCGTCCACCGGAGCAATTTTGTCGACGGACTTACGGCTCCGGGCTTTGGGTTTTTCAATCATCGCCCGGGCCCGGGCTGTAAGGTAGGCATTCACCGAAAATCCTCCGGCCACGGACTCTAAAACAGCCATTTTCAAATCCGCTTCCTGCTGGAGCCTCGACAAAGCCTCTTCTATTGTTTTCCGGACCTCCTTATTGTCTATCTCGGGATGGACATTCTCAAGTAAATCCATGATTTGCTCCTGCAACTTCTCCTTGAAATAAAGCACCCCCTTAGACACCCTGGCACGTATCGAATCATCCCGTTCATAATCTTCGCTCTCCATCACCATCCGCTGCAGTTGCGCCTGGAAGCGTTCCCCGACTTCCGTCATGTCATGCAGGCAACACTCCCTTACCGTGCGGCAACGGGCCGTCAATTCCGGGTAGAGTTTCCACAAATGCTCGCCGAACAAGCGGGCGACGTATTGCATCCTGCTCAAAATCCTACGGTAATCGAACAACTCTTTCAACAGTTGCAGGTAGTAGGTCCGGCGGGCATCCGAAAGTTGCTTCGGACTGGGCCGATTGCCGGCGATGCCTTCCGTGAACCGCTCCACCGCCGGATCATTGATCAAAACGCCCGCCCGCAAAGGCGATCCGAGAACCAGGCCCTCCAGCGATTTACAGCGGCTCAGGGCGACATAGACCTGCCCATGCGTAAAAGCAGCTCCCGCATCCACGATCGCCCTTTCGAACGTCAACCCCTGACTCTTGTGTATGGTAATCGCCCATGCCGTCTTTAAAGGATATTGTCTGAACGACCCGGCCACTGTTTCCGTAATTTCCTGACTCTCCGCATCGATGGTATATTTGGTATTGGTCCATTCTTCCCGGGTCACCGCAATAGCTTCCTTTTCCCCTCCGCAACGGACCATGATGTTGTCACTGCTGATAGCGGTGATACGACCTATTTTGCCGTTATAATAGCGTTTTTCAGAAGAGGAGTCGTTTTTCACAAACATCACCTGGGCTCCTTTTTTCAGCACCAGTTGTTCATCGGTAGGAAAGGCATAGTCGGGAAATTCGTCTTTTATCTCCGCCTTATAGGTATAAGGACGGGACTCCAATTGCTCCAGCTTCCGCTTATTGATCTGTTGAGCCTGATAATTATGCGTGGTCAAGGTGATGAATCCTTCGGTATCGTCGGGATTGAATCCGGGAATATATCGCTGATTCAACGCCTGAAGCACCGCTGCATCCGCCCGGTTATCCCGGATTTTATTCAACAGCCGTATAAAGCGATCGTCGGACTGACGATACACCTTCAACAACTCGATGCTCACGTAAGGGACTTCCTTCAACGCCCGGCTGGCAAAGAAAAAAGGGGAATCGTACATTCCTTTCAGCAATTCCCACTCCTCTTCCTTCACCACCGGCGCCAATAGCTGCAAGACGCCGATCAGTAACTATTTCACTCCTCCGAACGGCGTTTCCCTGTCCCAGTTCTTGCGCAGCATGTCGCTGACCGCGTCCAACAAATCGGCTCTGACCATACTGATCTCGTCGATGACCAGCAGATCCATGCTCCGGATAATATTGATCTTTTCCTTGCCGAAACGATGGACAAAACGCTTTCCTTCCCCCCCGTCCCGTTCTATAGCCCCGGGGATATAAGGACCGAAGGGAAGTTGAAAAAAAGAATGGATAGTCACTCCCCCGGCATTGATAGCAGCCACACCGGTCGGAGCGACGACAATCATCCGCTTGGGTGAACGCTTTTTCAATTCCCGCAAAAAAGTGGTCTTTCCGGTTCCCGCCTTACCCGTCAGGAAAACGCTGGTACCGGTAGATTCCAGAAAATCATAGGCTAATTCCAATTGGGGGTTGGTTTCCGTCATACGCACAAAGATTATTTTACAAAATTAAGCATTTTCAATGCAAGAACGGTAAATTTCCCCCGTAATTTCGGACAAATTTTAATCGGCTGAGCGTCATACAGCGCTCAACCTCACAAGACCCTATTTAAAAATAAAGGAGCTATAGCCTCCTGCAGGCAAGGACACCTTCAGCAACGCCTGATGATGTTCATTCAGCTTTATTTTCCTGAACCGGCCTTCATTCTCCGATACCGATGCCTGACGACACAGACCGGTATAATACAAGGGCACAAGTATGGTGGTCTCCACGGGACGATCGGTAGGATTGAACACCATCAGCAGCCCTTTTTCCTCCAACTGCGGATTGGCATGCAGATAATAGTCGGGCTGCCGGCCATCCGGACGGCGCAAATGGATAATATCCGATTCCAGTATATCCCGGTGACGCTTGTACCAGTCGACCATCCCCTTTACCATCCGTTTCGTTTCCGGAGTATCGTACAATCGTTTCCCCCGGTAAACCGCCTGAACCCCGGCGCCCAAATTCGAAGCCATAATCGTCCGGTAATGATCCAAATGTTCACACAAAGGTTCTATGGTTGCCGCAGCCCCACCCCCATGATACATGGTCAGAGGCACGTGCATCCATCCCATAGCCGGCGTTTTTTCCCAGGTGCCGTCGTAGATATTCTGGCGGGTGTGGATAAGCTGCTGAGCCCGGGGCAAAGACCAGTTTACTTCCCGGTAGCCCATACCGATTTTATTGCCTCCGACCAGAAAATAATAATCGGGGATATTCAGAAATATGCCTTGCCCTTTACACCATTTATAAAAATCACCGATGATACGCCATTGCACCCATTGCGAATCGTCGCCTCCTTTTTGCAGGGGAGGACGCGGAGTCATGTCCAGATCGCCCGGATAAGAACCGTCGTGTTCAAAAATCTTTTGCCCCGTTTTTTCAAAAAACCGATACAACTTACGCATATACTCCTGTCCCCAACGACTGGCTAATGCCGGCATCACCCCATGTGTAGGCTTTTGCCCCGGGGGAGACACCACATTGTCGGAAGCCGGATCGGCACTCCTGCTCGACAATAGCGAATAACCGCCGATATCGATGCCTTTGGCACGGGCATAGTCGGCATATTTCTTCATTTTCGCCAGATTGGCCGCTGTAGTGTCTTCAATATTAAACCGACTACCGAACGACATGATGACCATCTCGAACCCCACCTCGGCACATTGGTCGATCGCAGTACGCACGCTCTCCCAATCGCTGTCCTTCAAGTGCATCATCAGGGGATTCTCGGTTGTCCAGGGCGCCACCGTGCGATAGAGCTTTCTCTGCGCCAGCCCGTTGCGTTCGCGTTCATAGCCATCCATCGGCATAACGTAGGTCACAAACGTCGAAAATGTCTGTCCCGGAGCCACATCCTGTTCCGGTCCCACCCGGGGGCCGACCTCCAATAAACAAGGCGTAGTCAGCATTCCCATCACCTGTGTAGTATACTCCGGGTCTGTGGCCCACCTCACCGAATTTTGCAAAGCACAGGCAACGTCAAAACCTCCGAAAGCATAATCCGTTTCTACATGCAGATTAGGCACGGGATAGTACACTCCCCTTTCTTCTACCCGGGAGGTATATTCGACCGCTGCCAGTATTTCACTCAGAAAACGATTGACGGTAATCGTCCGGTTACCACCGTTTTTCACCGTTACCCACTTGGCATAGGCAGGAATCCCGTCGTACATTTCGTAATGCACCGATACCTGCAATTGCTGCATATTTTGCTGTTCTTTCTCCGCCTCCGCCAGTATCTGAGAATCGATATCACTGTAAGCCTTGAAATTGCGGACCGTCGTACGGACCGGTTCACCCGGATTCCGGTCGTCGCGGTCACCTCCCTGAGCATCCATTTTTCCTATCCTCACTTTCAGCGGATCACCCCATGCTTTCTTTTGCCGGAGTATGCCCAGATTCTTCCACTGTCCTCCCCTCGGCTTTACATCCAGACATATTTTTTCGCCTTCCAGGCGGATACGCAGTGTATATGAGAGTGAGGCATCGAATTTTCCGGCACCTTCAAAACGCCGGACCCATTTTTCACCGTTATAATAAGCCATAGTGAGGTAAGGATTATATCCGTCGCCCCCGGGAGATAATTGCAGCTTTATGGTCCTATCGGCCCACATTAAAGCGATGCCCGGACCATAGGCCCGACTGAGATCCGTGCCCGCTTCAAACTCGGCTTCCACAACCCGGGTGCCTGCCGGCAATAAGGTTTCGGCAAAAACACATGTATTCATAGGCGTATATATTTCGCCCGCTTTTCCCTCATTCGAAAAAGAACTTCGCTCGTGAGCAGGAGAAACATGTATTTTCCACCGATCGTTCCAACTGAGCAAATCGTCCGATAGGAGCAAACGGCGGCCCAATTCACTCGATTGCACCCCTTGTTTTAATAAATTCTTCACCGAGACATCGGCCGGCAGTCGATAATCCATGCGAATACCGATTCCTTTAGGCGGCCATTGTACATCCGGGGCACAATGCCTTACTCTTTTCCAGGGGAAACGCTCAGTGACTTCGACCACCTCAACATCGGTCAAAGTCAAGGCCAGAGGATCCGACCGGAGATCGTCCAGCCAATCCGCCGAAAGATAAGCATGATTGGGCTGTCCCTTCAGGCCTCCCACCTTATATTCGACTCCATTGATTTGCAATAGGGCTTCGGGTCGTACGGCACGTAAAAATGCTTCTCCGCTGTAAAGATTATCCAACCCTACGGTAGCCGCATTAGGGGTCAGGCGGAACACCCTCCGGATCAATCCGTTGGACAAAATCAGTTCCTTCCCATCGGAACTTCTGTACACTCCGGCGCGGTATTCCTGAGGCTGAAGCAACCAATCCTGCTTTTCTCCAACGTTTTCGGCAGCTTCTACCGGCAAACCTTCCAACCGTTGTGCGACTGAAATTTGTGCTTTGCCGGAACTACTCCATAAAAGCAAAGCACATACATAGATTTTCCATTTCATGCTATTGTATTTTTACACATCCGGAACAAAGATAAGCTGCATCTTATATAAAAATAACAATTACTTTATCATTTTTTTATCCGGATTAAAAAATCTTATGAAAATTTTTTATTTTTGCCATGCAAATAGTCATTTATAAATCATTCAAAACATATTTATCGTGGACTTGAAAGAAATTACCTCCCAATTTGCTATCGAAGGTGAGATAGCAGAAGTCGCTCCTTTAGGAGCCGGTTTAATCAATGACACCTTTCGGGTGAAAACGTTGTCGGCCGATACTCCCGATTACGTACTTCAGCGAATCAACCATGCCATATTCCAGGATGTGGAATTGTTACAGAACAATATCCAGCGGATCACGGACCACATTCGTCATAAACTGAGTGAAAAGGGCGAAAACGATTTAGGACGCAAGACCCTGACCGTAGTCCCTGTCAAGGACGGCAAGCTTTTTTATTATGACGGTGAAAGTTACTGGCGGATTACGGTATTCATCGAAGGATCGAAAACCTACGAACAAGTGACTCCGGAATTTTCTTACCTGACAGGAAAAGCTTTCGGTGAATTCCAGTACCTGCTTTCCGATCTGCCCGGCGAACCTCTGGGAGCCACTATCCCGGATTTTCACAACATGATTTTCCGGCTGAAACAATTACAGGATGCCATCTATGCCAATCCCGTAGGCCGCTTGGCGAAAGTACAGCCTATTGTCGATGAATTGCTGGGCCGTGCCGAAGATATGTGCAAAGCGGAAACTTTATACAAAGAAGGTAAACTGCCCAAACGCATCACTCATTGCGATACGAAAGTAAACAATATGCTTTTCGATGAAAACGACAACTTCCTGTGTGTCATCGACCTGGACACCACTATGCCTGGATTCGTGCTGTCGGACTTCGGCGATTTCATCCGCACTGCCGCCAACAACGGAGCCGAAGACGACGAAGACCTGAACAAGGTAAGCGTAAACATGGATATCTTCAAGGAATTTGCCAGAGGCTATATCGAAGCCGCCCGCCCCTTCCTTACCCAGGTGGAAATCGACGACCTGCCTTATGGGGCTCAACTGTTGACCTATATGCAGACGGTGAGGTTTCTGACCGACTACATCAACGGAGATACCTATTACAAAACCAAATCTCCCGAGCACAACTACCAGCGGACGCTGGCACAATTGACCCTGCTTCACAGCATCGACGCTCATATGGACGAAATGAACAATTGGATCAAACAACTCTCTAAATAATTTATTACATGAAAAGAATCATCTATTTACTAGTCGCTGTATTGACGATCGGCATTTATAGCTGTAATTGTCAGGCAAACGCAAAAGAAAAGCAGAGCGATGGGATCATCCGGACCGAAATTCCGGAACGTCCTGCAGGCCAAAACGATATGATTGCATTCCGTTGCGATCCGATCGAAACCGTACGCGTAGGATTTATCGGATTGGGCATGCGTGGCCACGGCGCCGACGAACGCTTCACCCACAGTCCGGGAGAGGTAATCAAAG
>CAJKZL010000166.1 GCA_905204385.1 uncultured Odoribacter sp.
AATGGAGGTCAGCATTTCGAATTTTTTTTTAGCCAGCGCTTCGATTTCATCTGACGATTTGCTTTGGATATACATTGCTTTGGACAATTCGTCCACCTTTTTGCTGGTGTTGATGATCAGTTCGGCATTATCCATGTTCTTGAGGGATTCGTACTTGTTCGTTCCCCCTGTACCTGCCCGGCGGATGCTTGCATCGATGGGCTCTGACTCAAAAATTACCCGGTACACATTGTCATCCCTGTTTTCCAGATTTTTCAGCACGGCATCCAACCGTTCTATCTCGCTGTTCAGAATATGATATTGTGCCAGTATTTCTTCTTTTTCCCGTCTCAGTGCTTTTTCCTTGGGGGAATCGATGATGGCCGAAAAAATTAAGAAAATCACCAGCGCCAGGGATAGGCTTGAGAAAAATTTCATTACCGCCGACCAGAATTTTTTCTTCAGCGATAAATGTATTTTGTCGTAAGACAGTGTTTCGGGATTAAAACGATAACCTGTTTTCGCCATTTTTATTATAAAATTGAGGGTTTTGGATGCAAAGTTAAAGAAATTAATCTAATTTTGCAATTCTGTTTGCGTCATCCCAGAGCGTCAGGGTTTTAAAATGGATTATTCCCGGGCCGGATACGGTATTTTTAAGAAACTGCCGTGAGGTGCGCAAGGTGAAGTTAACGTATTTATTGTATAGCATAAAGATTATGAAATCAACTGAAATCAGGCAACGATTCCTGGATTTTTTTGAGAGCAAGGGACATGCTATTGTTCCTTCCGCTCCGATGGTGATAAAGGATGATCCCACACTGATGTTTACCAATGCGGGGATGAATCAGTTTAAAGATATAATATTGGGAAATATCAGTCCTAAACACCGCCGTGTCGCGGATTCTCAAAAATGTTTGCGGGTGTCGGGAAAGCATAACGATCTGGAAGAGGTGGGACATGATACCTATCATCACACTATGTTCGAGATGTTGGGCAATTGGTCGTTTGGAGATTACTTCAAGGAGAATGCCATTGCCTACGCTTGGGAGTTCCTGACGGAAGTGATGAAACTGGATCAGAATCGTTTGTATGCCACCGTTTTTGAAGGAAGCAGCGAAGACGGTCTGGAGGAGGATGCCGAAGCTCGAAAGATCTGGTCACAATATTTGCCGCAAGAACGTATTTTGTACGGAAATAAAAAAGATAATTTCTGGGAAATGGGGGATATGGGACCTTGTGGCCCTTGTTCTGAAATTCATATCGATTTGCGGCCCGAAGAAGAACGTAAATTGAAGCCCGGTAGTGAGTTGGTGAATAAAGACAATCCCCAGGTGATTGAAATCTGGAATCTGGTGTTTATGCAATACAACCGGAAAGCCGACGGAAGCCTGGAAAATCTTCCCAACCATCATGTGGATACCGGAATGGGATTTGAACGCTTGTGTATGGCCGTGCAAGGAAAAACGTCCAATTACGATACTGACGTTTTTACGCCGATCATCGACGAAATATCCCGTTTGAGCGGAAAGAAATACGGAATGTCCGAAGAGTCGGATGTCGCCATGAGGGTGGTTGCCGATCATTTACGCACCGTTGCCTTCTCGATCACGGACGGACAATTACCGTCGAATGTAAAAGCCGGTTATGTCATCCGTCGTATTTTGCGCCGGGCTGTTCGCTATGCTTATACTTACCTCGACCAAAAGGAAGCATTTATGTTCCGTCTGGTTCCGGTATTGATCGGGGTGATGGGAAAACATTATCCGGAACTCGCTGCTCAGCAAGAGCTGATCGAAAAAGTGATCCGAGAAGAAGAAAATGCGTTTTTGCGTACCCTGGAAAAAGGAATCCGTTTGCTGGATCAGATTATAGCAAAGACGAAGGCGGAAAACTTTCTGACTATTCCCGGAAATGTCGCTTTTGAACTGTATGATACCTACGGATTTCCCCTCGATTTAACGGAGTTGATCCTCAGGGAAGAAGGACTGGTGGTAAACCGTAGGGAGTTTAAAGCCGAAATGGAGGCTCAGAAAGCCCGTTCACGCTCGGCAGCTTCCGTCGATACCGACGATTGGATTGAATTGAGCAATGACGACGAACAGGAATTTGTGGGATACGATTATACGGAAGTCGAAGTGAAGATCACCCGCTACCGGAGAGTATCCACTAAAAATAAAACCTTGTATCATTTGGTATTCAACATTACTACGTAAAAAAGAGAAAGTGGTGGACAGGTCGCAGATAGAGGGGTGCTGATCGGAGAAGTTGTGACGATAAGGATCCTGGATACAAAAAAAGAAAACGGTTTGACCATCCATATTGTGGAAACCTTACCCGAAGACGTCACTCAGGTTTTCCAGGCCAAAGTGGACGAACACAAACGGGTGCTTACTGCCAATAATCATACTGCTACCCATCTGCTGGATTATGCTTTGCGTAAAGTATTGGGGCATCATGTCGAACAAAAGGGATCGTATGTCAGTGACGAACATTTGAGGTTCGACTTTTCACATTTTCAAAAAGTCACTGAAGAGGAACTGGCAGAAGTGGCTGCAATTGTCAATCGGTTGATCCGTAGGAATATACCCCTGCAGGAGTACCGCTCTATTCCCATAGCCAACGCGCAGGATATGGGTGCTATAGCCAGTTTCGGAGAGAAATACGGGGATTTGGTCCGGGTGATTAAATATGGTGATTCGATAGAACTGTGTGGCGGTACGCACGTGGCTGCTACCGGTCAGATCGGATTCTTTAAGATTTTGTCCGAAAGTTCCGTGTCTGCAGGCGTACGGCGCATCGAAGCCATTACGGCAGATAAAGCCGAGGAGTTTATCAATACTTCTTTCGGACTCATCCGTGAAATGGAAAGGATGTTCAAGAGCAATAAGAACGTCATGGAATGTGTCAAAGCAGTGATCGATGAAAATGAAGGACTGAAGAAAGAGGCGGAAAAATTTGCCAAAGAAAGCCTTCGTTTGGTGAAAGAACGCTTGAAAAATCAGAAAAGAGTGTACGGTGACGTCAACCTCATCATCGAACAATTGCTGATTCCCGCCGCTCAGGTGAAGGATATTGCCTTTCAACTGAAGGGAGAAATGGAGAAAGTCATTTTTATCGCCGGCGGTGTGATGGAGGGTAAGCCTCATCTTACGATTATGGTCAGCAATAATCTGGTGGACGAGTTCGGCATACATGCCGGTCAGATCATCCGGGAAGCTGCCCGTGAGATCAAAGGCGGATGAGGATGACAACCTTTCTTTGCTACGGCAGGCGGCAGCAATCCCGACGGAATCGAGAAAGCACTCGAAACGGCGGAAAAAATGATCATGCACAAAATTCAGGTGGATTAATTTTTAATTTTCAGCTTCAAATGATAGGTTTTAATAATTTTTGTATACATTTGCTTTGATTATTAAGAACCAATTAATATTAAGAATAAATTTTAAATCGATTATGAAAAGGACATTAAGAACTGTTGCTGTGTTTGCATTGGCAGGTTTCGTCATTTCTTCCTGTGCGTCTTTGAATAAGATGAAAAAAATGGAGAAGAACATTGCCTATAAAGTAACACCGGAAATTTTAGAGGCCAGAGGGAATCAGGTAGACCTTAAAATTGACGCTACTATTCCTGCAAAATATTTCAATAAGAAAGTGACATTAGTGGCTACGCCGGTATTGAAGTTCCAGAATGGCGGAGAAAAAGCTTATGAATCCAAAACTTTCCAGGGAGAGAAAGTACAGGGAAATAATGAAGTTGTTCCTTATGCTGAGGGAAAAACCGTATCCTATAGCGGTACCGTTCCTTTCGAAGAAGGAATGAGGATTTCCGGATTGTATGTAAAATTCGAAGGAAGTAAAGGAGCTAAGACCGTAAATTACGAATCCGATAAAATTGCTGACGGCGTTTTGGCTACGGCAACCCTGGTTGACAATAACCCGGCTATTGCCATCGGTGCCGACCTGTTCGAACGTATCACGAAAGAAGAACAAGAAGCTGCGATCTATTATCTGATCAATTCTGCTCAGATCCGGACCAAAGAAATCAAGTCGGAGGATATCAAAGCAATGGAGAAATTTATCAAAGAAGCTAAGGCCGCTGAAGATATGGAACTGAAAAATATTCAGATTCAGTCTTATGCTTCTCCGGACGGTCCGATGTCTTTGAACGAAAAATTGGCTAACAACCGGGAAGGTGCTGCTGATAAGTTTGTGAAAAACAATATGAAGAAAAATAAAGTAGAGGAATACAAAGATCTCGATTTCTTCAAAAAATATGTAGTTGCCGAAGACTGGGAAGGCTTTAAGAAAGCTATGGAAGAATCCAACATCCGCGACAAGGAATTAATCCTGCGGGTATTGGCTATGCATTCGGATCCTGAAGTAAGAGAAAGAGAAATTAAGAACATTTCTTCTGCTTTCTCTACTATCGCTGACCAGATCCTGCCGAAACTCAGACGTTCTAAATTTATTGTAAATGCTGACCGCATCGGTAAATCCGACGAACAGATCCGCGACCTGGCAAAATCGAATTCTGCTGCCCTCAATGTAGAAGAGTTGTTATATTCCGCTACCCTGTTCGATAACAATGCTGACAAACTGGCGATTTATGAAACGGCTATGAAGCAATTCCCGAACGACTGGAGAGGTTATAACGATGCCGGTATGGTGCTGTTCGAAATGGGCAAAGTCGATCAGGCTAAAGCCGATTTCCAGAAAGCCGACCGATTGTCTGCCAATAATAAAGTGGTGAAAAATAACCTGGGTGCTGTCGAACTGAAAAACGGTAACGTAAAAGAAGCTGAAGTATTGTTCGGTGCTGCTACCGGTGCTGGCAACGAAGTAAACTACAACAAAGGTATCGTGGCTATCATGAAAGGTGACTATAAAGCTGCTATAGACTATTTCGGAAAATGCAACTGTGTCAATGCTGCTTTAGCTAATATCCTGGCAGGTAACAATAACGAAGCTGCTAAAAAACTGAATGAAGGTAAAGATGATTCTGCTTTGGCTTCTTACCTGAAAGCTGTTATCGCTGCCCGTAACAACGATAATAGTGCAGTGCTTTCTAACTTGAAAACTGCTTGTAGCAAAGATGCTTCTATGAAGAAATTAGCTGCTACTGATATGGAATTCGCTAAATTGTTTGACAATGCTGATTTCCAGGCTATTGTAAAATAAGTTGAATGCCATAGTTCAATATAAAGCTGCGGATTTTATTTCCGCAGCTTTTTTTATTTTCTTATTCAGAACAATCTTTTCTTTTAGCCTTTCTTTAACATATTTTTCCCGATTGTTGTTTTATATTTGCTAATCAGAGTAATATGGCTTATTATGGCTGATAATTGGCTGAAAAATAATGAAAGAAATAATTGTTTTAATATTGGTGCTGGTTTCTTTGTTTTCATGTTCGAAAAGTGACGTTGTACAAGTCAGTGGACGGATTGAGAACGGAGATTCTATTGTCAGTATTTTGGTAGACGACAGCATTTATACTTTGTCCTTGGATCAGCAAGGTTTTTTTTCAGGTAAGATCGATATGGTAAAAGGTGGATATGCCACGATGTTACATAATGCCCTGAATCTTTATCTGAGTCCGGGAGAGGATCTGGAAATCTATGTGAATGCAAAAAATTTCTCAGGGTCTTTGTATTTTCGGGGGAGTTTGGGTGGGATCAATAGCTACCTGAAAGAACAGGAGATTGCAGTCTTTTTCGATAAAGACTATTACGCGCTGAACGAAGAAGAGTTCGTGCAGAAGATGAGGGCACTTATCGATGAAAAGGTGAAATTGCTGGAAGCGAAAAATTTTGACGATTCTTTTACAGAATTGGAAAAACAACGAATCGGATATTCCATTGCTGTAAGAGCGTCGTTGTATCCCTCTTTCCGGAGGAATATGTATCCGGACGAAGACTATCGTCCGGGGAGTGTTTTTTCCGATTTCTTATCCTCTTTCTCGATTAATAATGAAAGGCTGATCGGAGCAAAAGATTACCGTGATTTCTTGTTGAATTATGTTTATATACAAGGAAGTCGCGGTGCTCAGTGATGGGAGAATTATTCCGACGGGATTGCCGATTATATACTGGCTACCGTAAATAGTCCGACGATTAAGAGTTTCTTACTGACTCAGCTCGTTTATAATTATATCTGTGAAAATAACGGAATTGAGGGAGCTGATTATTTGTTGTCCGTTTTCCATCAGGAATGTACGGATCCGAATAAAATCGCTTATATCGACGGTATGGTAGAATTATGGGAAAAGATTCTACCGGGACACGATGCTCCTGATTTTGCCCTTCGGGATACCGAGGGGAAAACAGTGACTTTAGAAGCTTTCCGGGGATCCTATTTGTATATCATGGTATGGGCGACTTGGTGTGTACCTTGTAAAAGCGAATTGCCTTATTTGAATTTATTACAAAAGAAATATGCCGGTAAAAATATTCAATTTTTGACTGTCGCGGTGGGAAGAAACGCTGACGAGCAGAATACCTGGCTAAATTTTCTGCATCAGAATCCCTATGCTGGAAATCATACCTTTAGTGGGGCCGCAGATAAATTTGCAGAAGATTATATGATTATCAGTGTGCCGAGATTTATCCTGATCGGACCCGATGGGAAAATTTTAAATTCGAATGCCCCCAGACCTTCGGGACAGATTTTGCAATTATTTGAAACATTGGAGCTTTAAGGGTACACGCTTTTTAACTTTTGCAA
>CAJKZL010000167.1 GCA_905204385.1 uncultured Odoribacter sp.
TTCCAGATGCCGCTAAGTAATTTATTGAGCAGTATCATCCCCAGTGCCAGCAAAAGAGCAAAAAACAGACGAAAAAGTGCATGATCGCCCCCGGCAAATATGAGACGCAAAATGACAGGCGAAAGCGTAAAAGCGATCAGGCATAAGATGACAATGACAATGCGTGGGGTAAACAGCGCTTGCAACCGGCTCAGTCCTCCCCCATAAGCCAACGCAGCCAACAGGCAGCCCCCGACGAGGATTGCCGTATATATTGCATCGACACCACTCCCCAGCGAAGATAAAATCCCGATCAGCAAAACAGAGGCAGGACCGATTACCAGCGGCAAGCGGTGTCCCCAAAGCACCTGTACCGTCATGGCCGCTCCCATTACGGCAAATAACTTTTGCATATAAAATATCTGTTCTCCGGCCTCGCTAAAATGCAACTGTGCCATGATAATCCCCATGATCACCACGCAAGGGATGGATACGATCCACCATTGCAATCCATACATCAATAGGGGAAAAAAAGAAGGCTTGTCATCGAGCTGATATTTCATATTTCTTAAATTTTCTTGTAGTAAGTTCAGGTAAAATTACGAAAAACCAGACGAAGAACTGAAAAAAATCGTTTATTTTTATCGTGATGAAAATAGAGGACCGGAGAGCGTTCCCGAACCACAATCTATTTACTCTGTTTATAAAACTTTTTACCCATGAAAACACTGACTTTCTTCATTCTTTTTGCGGCTTTTATCCTGCCCTCTTATGCTCAGGACACTGAGAACCGGGTCCAAACGGGAATGTCCGTCCCCGACTTTAAAGTGAAGATGTTCGACGGCAATACGATAGATATAAAAGAATTAAGAGGTAAAGTGGTTCTCCTGAATTTCTGGGCCACCTGGTGTCCCCCCTGCCGCCTTGAGCTCTCACACGTTCAAAAGGAAATCATCGACCGCTTTAAAGACCAGGATTTCGTTTTCCTGCCTATCTCCCGTCAGGATTCTTATGACAAAATTAAAGCTTTCCGTGAACAGACAGGCTATACCTTTCCGATGGGAATGGACCCGGAAAGGGAAATCTATACCCTTTTTGCCACTGCCACTATTCCCCGGAATTACATCATCGACAAAAAAGGGAAGACTGTTTTTATGGAAACCGGTTTTAGTGAAGAAGCGTTTAAGCATCTGATCGGAGAAATCGAAAAGGCCTTGAAGGACTAGCATTTAAAAACCCAGCATGGCAGCCGGTGAAATATTCAACACCCGGCAAAGCAAACGAGCAATTTTTAAAGTAGGCTCCGAACGTCCGGCAATATAATCGTTCACCCGGGAAGGACTTATTCCAATCTCACCGGCAAGCTGTTTTTGACTCATTCCTTTTTCTTCAAGGGATAGTGCTATCAATTCTGCAACAGTGGGTTTTTCAATGGGATAGTGTTCTTTTTCATACGCTATCACAATATCGGACATTACGGTAAGTTCCACTGCGTGCTTATCGTTTGCAGGAGTATCTTCTCCGACCAATGGCAAAAGTTCCTCCACTCTTTCCAAAGCAAATTCATATTGTTCTTTCGTTACTTTATTCATATCTCCCGTCCCTTAAATCATTGAACAATCGATTTTATTATAATCCCGATGAGTCCCTACCCAACGGATGAATACATATCCTATCGTAAACTTAACAACTACCACTAAACGATAATTATTACCTTTGATATTGAAAACATAATGTTGGTTACCTACGTAGTCAGCAGAAAGAAAATCGACCTTTATATCGGACAAATTTTTCCATTCGGCTTTTTCGGCCCTCCTCTCTTTTATCTCTGTTTACATCTACATCATCACCTATATTGCACACGGCAAAAGCTCTATGGAATAATTTTATACCCATCACAAATTCGGTGGTGAGCCGTTGAGGGTATAAAAAAGGCCTCCTCTTTCTTAGGATTATGCTATCCTTATTAAATTCGCTTTCTTGAAAGACCGCCATGCCCGTCGGTCCGTATCGAAATAAGTCTGAACCGTGTCGTTTTTCTTTCGGTTGTCTTCGCCCGTTGCCGGTACGATTTTCTCCGAAAGGGTTCCCCAAGCCTCCCGAACAGAACCGTCCACTTTCTGAAAGTAAAACTTAACGACCCGGGATTGCATTTGAGTCCTAAGCTTCATGTTAGCCCAGGCGCATTTTAAAGCCTCACTCATCGTATAGCCATTATGTTTCACAAGGTGCCAAGCTAAGCTCATTACATCATGTAAAAATTCTCTTGTTTTCATTGTATTTTCTTTAAATATTATAGCGTCATTGTTTATGTTTCCATCATAAATATAACGTAAGTAGTATCATTATCAAAATATTTTGAGTTAAAAATAGTAACATAAAAACTGACAAATATATAAATTTGTCAGCGATAACAACATTCATTACATTTCCCAAAATCTCCTAAATATGAGTATAGACATCGACACCCTACTAAAAAAAAGCTATCTAAAACAGATATAGCTAAAAAGATGGGGCTAAGCCGGGAAAGTTTATACTGAATATTATCAGGAAATCCAACGCTCGATAACATCGTAAAATTGGCTAATGCTTTGGGAGTGTCCGTCTCTCGTCAAAGCATAGAATTCCGAATATGGGAGACACAAAGGTCAACGATTCAAGATTATGTTGGACATCTTGAAACCTATCCCGTTACAGACATAATTCCTGTAGATTCTTGTACCCTAATGCCTTTCTATTTTCGTATAGAGGAGAGAAGACGTTAGGGAAGATGAAAAAGGAAAAATTAATTTATACGGTAGGTCATTCCACACACGCATTGGACTATTTCAGGGAATTACTGGAAAGCCAGCGGATCAACTGTGTCGTGGATGTCAGGCAAGTGGCTGCAAGTACCTACAATCCCCAATATAACGGGAAAGTACTAAAAGACTATCTTCAGCAACATCAGATTGTATATGTGCATATGGGAGAAGAATTCGGTGCCCGTTCGCGGGACCTCGCCCTGTTGGATGAAGAAGGAAGGATAGACTTTGATAAAGTGAGACAAAGTAAAAGTTTCCTGAACGGCGTAGAAAGGTTGAAAAAAGGCCTACAAAAAGGCTATCGCATTGCCCTGATGTGCTCGCAGTCCGATCCCTTTGATTGCCACCGTTTTGCTCTTATCGCCTATTATCTGGTACATCACGGCTTTACCGTAAAACACATCCTGAAAGATAAAACATGCATCGATAATACCGTATTAGAAAGATTATTACTGGAAAAATACAGGAAAAAACTCCCCCAACGGGATTTGTTCAACCATATAGGAGATCAGGAACGCCTGGAAGTAGCTTACCGGTTAAGGGGAAAAAGCATTGCTTACAAACCGTTCGCATAAAATAAAGTCCAAAATTGTATCGAGAAGAGGTACCCAAGCTAAACAATTTTCTCTTGCTGTCTTTATAAACTCTCAGCATAAGGGGTGTTCACCATTGGATAATGTCTTGTATTTATAGCAAAGCACTGAAACAGAAGCATTCATAATTGATTTCCGGTTGACGTTTTGGTTGACAATTTACACCCGGAATCCCCGGAAATGACAAAAAAACAGAGGAAGCCATTTTCATAACTTCCTCTTGTTCAGTCGGGGTGACAGGATTCGAACCTGCGACCCTCTGCTCCCAAAGCAGATGCGCTACCGGACTGCGCTACGCCCCGTTTTGAAATCGGTTGCAAAGGTAATAATTGAATTGAAATAACCCAATACTTTTGGGCTTTTTTACTGAATTAATCCAACGACAAGACCTATACTTCTCTCCATCATATCGTTAAACAAAAAATTCCGGCAACGGAAAAAAACTCTCCCACCATAAACAAGCATTCCATCGAACAATCGGTCGGCCATCTACCCCACAATTCTCACTTCGCTTTTTCCATTAGCGGATTTCAATACCTGGATTTGCACTGTTATCCGTTCTGTCATTTCTGTAATATGCGAAATGACGCCGATCTTGCGGCCTTGAGTTTGTAAACGCTCCAGGGCATCCAGGGCGATTCGCAGCGTATCCGTGTCTAACGAACCGAATCCTTCATCTATAAAGAGCGACTCAACGTTCATCCGGTTAGAGGAAAGAGAAGCAAGCCCCAAAGCCAGGGCCAGAGAAATCAAAAACGATTCTCCTCCCGAAAGCGAATGTACTGCCCGTTTTTCTCCCAGCATATCCAAATCGACGACCTGCAGTGCCAAGGTCTCGGGGATTCGCTGCAATTCATAGCGACCAGATAAATTCTTCAATTGCTTATTGGCATAACCCAATAGTACATCTAAGGTATATCCCTGGGCTATTTCCTTAAACTTTGAACCGGAAGCCGAGCCGAACAAGTCGTTCAACTTCTTCCAATGATTGGAGGTGATTTCTTTTTCCTGCAATTCCTTCTGAAAGGCTTTTATCCTTTCCTCTCCTTTCCGGTGATTGATCAACAGCAATTCGATCTCTGCCTGCCGGGCATTTTTTTGCTGTCTTTCTTCTTCTTTTTCGATGAGTTGCCTCTGCAAAAGGGCCTGATCAGCGCAATCCTGCGGAGGTTTTACCGATGCCTGCCGATGCTGAAGCAAATTACGCTTCCTTTCCTCCAGCATGGCCTTTAAAGAGGTCTCCTCTTCTTTCAATCCATACAAAAATTGTTTTTCATTTTGCAACCACTGCGTATCTTTTGACAACAACAAGGTCAGACTCTCCCATCCTCCGAAGCCGGGTCGCTTTTCCAGCCATTGAGCGATAGTGTTTCTTAGAGTTTCCTGCTTACCGCTGAGCTCTGTTATTTTATGCTTTGTCTGTATTACGATTGCCCGGCACCCTTCCTGTTTGGCACTCAATGTATGATACATCTCCGAAGTTTTATTCAATTTTTCCTCCAGGATTTTCCTCTTCGTCGTGCAAGCCTCTACAGCTTCTTCCACTGTTTTTCCTTTTAAGAGAACCATTCTTTCCTGCCGTAAAAGCTCAAGCCCTCCTGACAGCAATTCTACGCGGGCAGTTCTTTCCCCAACCTCTTTTTCGCTTTCACCTGCATTTTTCTGATCTAGGTCGAGCAATTCTTGTAAACGGCCGATCTGTTCCTTCAAACGGATTTGTTCATTACCAAAGGAACTCCATTGAAATGCAATTTTTTCCAGTTTTCGAGGCCAGGCTTTATCCTTCAGTAAGGCCTCCCATTCGGGAAATACAGCCAGATAGTTTTTTGCTTTTTCGTACATTTGCCCCGAATGCTTCCGGTAATTCTCAATCAAGGCCGCCAAACCGGAAATCTCGCTTTTCCGCTGTTCTATCGTCTTGGAAAGGTCTGCGATCTGCTCGGCAACTCGTTCCCGGGCTTTAACCAGTTCCTCCTCCTCCAAACTTTGCAATGACGTCCCCTTGGCGGCCGGATGATGCAGACTTCCACATACGGGACACGCCTGCCCTTCCACCAAACGCGAACGCAAGGCCAGGATCTCGGCAGGCAATATACGCTGCAATCGCTCAGCTTCAGCCTGCCTCTCCGCTAATTTCCGCTGTTCTTGTTCCAGAACCTGTCGATTTTTATCCCATAAAGCCATGTTGAATTCCAGCTGAGACAGGGTGTTTTGCATGTCCTGAATCAAATGGCAAACTAATTCGGCACGGGGTATAAGGGTTTCATAAATCCGGTTTTCTTCAAACCAACGGTTGATCTGGAGGAAAGAAGACCGGGCCGCGTGAAGTTCCTCACGGTGTAGGTTCAGGGATTGCTCCACTTTTTTCCGGATAGCTAAAGCAGCTCGATATTCCTTTTGGGCTTCACTCAGATTGCGCTCTTCACCGGCAATCAGGACGTCCAGTTCCCGGGCTCGTATCAGTTGGGGCTCTATTTGAGCCACTTTCTCGTTGAATTCCTGCAACTCCCTGCTGCATTTTTCCACTGTCTCTGCGGTCTGAACCAAGGACCGGACCATGTTATCGGCTTCCGATGTTTGCTTTTTCAGCAAGCCCTGATAGTCTGCCACAGCCTTTCCTGCCTGCCGCCATTCATTAAAAACGTCCCGGATTTCCTGAGCTTGCTCCGTCTGATCGAGAGCAAGGTAACGGGACGAAGCCGCATGGATACGCTCCTGTACAGCAAGGACTCTTTCTTCAGCTTGGCGGATTCCGTTTTTAATCACCGTTTCTTCGGAAAGCCACTTGATCTGGTCTCCGATATTTCCGATTCGATCCTGCAATTCTTTCAAAGCTGAAACAAGGGCCGACTTTTCCGTCAATAATGCCTGTAGCCGTTCTTCCGGCAACAATTCAATCTCGGCGATACGGGCCCGCATCGATACATATTCCTGTTCCGCCTGCTTCGATTTTTCGTAAATCGACATGGAGATCCGGGAATATATTTCCGTTCCGGTCAGCTTTTCCAGCAACTCGGCTTTTTCGGTTTGCCGGGCTTTTAAAAAAGTTGCAAAATCTCCCTGAGCCAATAATACCGAACGGGTAAACTGCTCGAAAGTCAAACCGATCAATTCCACAATCCTGGCCAGCAAATCCGTTTTACACCCTGGTTGTTCCACCCTGCTAGTCAAATTAACCAAACGGATCTCGGCATTCTGCAGGGCACCATCCGCCCTTCCCCTTGCACGTTTAACCATCCAGCGTGACCTGAATTTTTCTCCACTCAGCGAAATAAAATCCACTTCTGCGTATCCTTCCCCCATACCTCGGCGGAGTA
>CAJKZL010000168.1 GCA_905204385.1 uncultured Odoribacter sp.
GGGGTAACCCTGGTGGGAGAATCTCCCATCTGTGCCCGTCCTCATCTGAAAATCCGGGGAGCCTCTCCAAATTCCGGTCTGACTTCGCGAAACGCATATTCTTTCAGCGAATTATGGAAAGCGCCCGGAGAAATGCTCCTGGCCGACTCTTCCTTTCATCATCATCCCAACTACCGCTATGATTTGGTGGATGCCCTGCGTCAATGTCTGGCGGATTTATCCATTTCCATTCAGGAAAATGCAGCCAAGGCTTATCGGCAGGGAAACAGGGAGGATTTCGAACTTGAAGCGAAACGTTTCCTTGAACTTATTCTGGACATGGACAAACTGCTCGCTACCGATCCCTCTTTTTGTCTGGGACGCTGGATTGCACAAGCCAGAAACTGCGGAACAACA
This sequence comes from uncultured Odoribacter sp., assembly GCA_905204385.1. The sequence goes on from CAJKZL010000168.1 coordinate 397, forward strand.
GCTACAGAAAAAGCGCTGTATGAAAAAAATGCCCGCTGGCTGGTGACGGTCTGGGGGCCCTACGATCCGAAAGCCATGCTGTTCGACTACTCCAACCGCCAATGGTCAGGCTTATTCAAGAATTTTTATTATAAACGCTGGGAAATGTATTTCGACTTCCTGCGAAAAGAATTGGCCAAGCCGGAAACAGAACGATATGTAGAAACCCCGAAAATACATCATCGCTTCGGCCGGCCCTCCAACGAAGCCAACGACTTTTACAAGATGATTTCGCGCTGGGAATACCGATGGTGTGAAGGTACGGAAAATTACCCCGCAACTGCGACGGGAGATACTTACCGGATAGCGAAACAACTGTTTCAGAAGTGGGGAAAAATGGCGCAAAAATTCTATACAACTGATATAAAAACAGATAAAAAAGACATGACAGACCCGGATAAAAAGAAAAAAGTGTTCGGTATCGATTAAAAATTGTATTTTTACAAGCATAAAATCATTCTATAATGAAGCGTCTGAAAAATACGGTTCAGTATCGGGCTATTTTTATTCTTTTTATTTTAATACCTATCGCATCCTCTCTACGGGGGCAGGAGAGCGACAATCCTTTCTTTTTCACCTCCCTGAACATCGAGAACGGCTTGTCTCAACAAACGGTAAACGCTATCTACCAGGACACCGACGGTTATCTGTGGTTCGCCACCCGCAACGGTCTTAACCGCTATGACGGATACGAATTTAAAGTATATCGCAAGAACTACCGGGACACACACTCCTTATGCGGCAATGAAATTCAAAGCATCACGCAGGATTCTGCCAAAGATTTATGGATAGGCACCATTGAAGGCATCAACCGGATAGACTACAAAACGGGGGAAATATTCCGCTACCTGTTACCCGGAGATAACAACATCGAAGCGATGTTCCACTCCTCCCGCGATGAACTTTTTTTCTTCACCTCCACACAAGCCTGGCATTACGACCGCATCAACGACACCATACGGCCTTTCCGGTTCGGACACTTGCCTGAAAAGGCATATGTACGCGCCGTTACGGAAGATTTACAACACCGTCTCTACCTGGGCACCGCTCAGGGAGTTTTTATTTACGACCGAAACCGGGAATTTTTGGAGCATCTCCCCTGCAATGCGCAAGCCGAAATTTCCCTGCCCGGAGATTATGTCTCTTTTATGACGGTCGACGACACCGGGCAGGTATGGATCGTCTCCTCTTATAATCGGGTATCCTGTTGGAACCCCATGACACGCCGGCTCGACACCGTCGAAGGACTCCATAATGTCCGCCAGTTGATCGATTACGACGACTCCACCATGCTGGTAGGAACATTTTACGGCTTGGCCTTCCTCCACAAACATAATTTGCACCCCACCCGCATCCCGATGAAAATAGGCGAAAAAGGGGCGCTCACTCACTATTCCGTCCTTTCCTTATACAAGGATCGCCAGGATAATTTATGGGTAGGCACCTATTCGGGAGGCGTCAATTACGACAGCAAGTACAGCTACCGGCTGAATTATGTTCCCAGCCTGCGGTTTACAGGCTTAATCGGTGCCGGAACAGAAGATAAAAACGGGAATTTATGGTTTGCCACCGAAGGAAGCGGATTGCTGTTCTACGATCCCTCTACCCAGAAACAACAGCTTTATCCTATCTATGAAGGCAATCGCGATTATTTCCGGAACATCGTGAAATCCATCCTCCGGGATGGAGACGCCATCCTTTGTGCAACGCACAACGGACAGGTATTCCGTTTTTCTACCGCCCGGAAAACATACGAACTTCTTTATGATTTCAAACGCAACGACATTCACACGCTCTACCGGGATTCAAAAGACAGGCTGTGGATTCCGACCAATACCCAGGCAGGGTTGGTGGTCATGGACAAAGGCCGGAAGACCGAGACGCTGAACATCAAAAAACAATACCCCCATCTCAGCCCTATTTCAGTGATCACCGAAATCCATGAGGGACAATTCCTGATCGGTACGCAACAAGACGGCTTAGTGTTTATAGACGAAAACAAATCCGAAACCCGCCTCTTATGCGGGGACGCTTTCGGCTTCTCGCCAGAAGATAACATCTGGGTCACAGGCATTGCCCGGGATTCCGGCGGGGATATCTGGGTCAGTACCAATGGAGCGGGCCTGTTTTGCTTCGACCCGGCATTGAAGCTGAAAAAGAACTATAACAAAGAAAACGGACTCAGCAACGAATGTATTTACAACCTCATCGACCAGGATGAACTCCTGTGGCTCATCAGTTCCCGGGAGATTTTCCGGTTAAACAAAAATAGCGGCCGCTTGAATGCCTTTTATTCCAAAACGGGACTTATTCCTCAGGAATTTACTCCCTATGCCGCCTATTGTAGTAGTAACGGTATTTTCTATCTTCCGGCCTCGGACGGATTTCTGGTATTCAATCCTTTAAAACTTTACGACAATCATATCGCTCCACCTGTACTGCTGACTTCTCTTTCCATCGACAATCAGGAACAAATCCCCGGCAAAAGCCCTTTACTGAAGCATAAATTACAATTGCAAAAAAAACTGGTGCTGCCCTACAACCGGACCAACCTGAACATCGGTTACACCGCCCTGAATTTTCTATATTCCGAACAGACCGATTATGCTTACCGCCTCGAAGGGGTGGACGTCAGTTGGAATGAGGTAGGCAACCGGAGAAATGCTTTCTACAGCAACCTAAAACCCGGTGAATATAAATTCAGGGTAATCGCTTCGAACAACCAGGGCGTATGGAACAAAGAAGGAGCGACGCTGGACATCATTGTCTTGCCTCCCTTATGGTTTCGTTGGTGGGCCATTTGCGGTTATTGTTTCGTTGTTTTGTTCGTGATCTACAAAATTGTCATGGCACGTCACCGCAAACACGAACTAGAAGCTTCGCTGCTGCGCGAACAGCTCGAACAAAAAAAACTCGAAGAGATCGACCAGGAACGTCTACGCTTCTTTACCCAGGTCACCCACGAATTCCGTACGCCGCTCACGCTGATCATCAATCCACTGGACGATCTGATACACCGGTATTTCCACATCGCAGGCCTCAAAGAGGCCTTACAGCCCATCCGCAAAAATGCCGACCGCTTGCTCTCCCTGGTCAACAGCCTGATGGACATTCAAAAACAAAACACCGGTCAGGAAAATCTAAAATATATCCCCTTCGACTTTATGATCTTCCTCAGGGAAATGAAAGGCTCGTTCGAACCCCTGGCAGCGCAACGCAACATTAACCTGCAACTACAATTGGAACACGAAATACTACCCGTACGCTACGATCGGGAAAAACTGGAACGTCTGTTCTTTAATTTACTCTCGAATGCCTGCAAATTTACTCCCTCGGGCGGCAGCGTCACTCTATCCTACCGGCTATTGTCTCCTTCGGAAGCGGAAAGCCTGGGATTGCCGGTCAACCGCACAACTGAAGAAGCGGAATGGCTGATCATACAAGTGAAAGACACCGGCATAGGGATTTCAGAAGAGCAAATGAGACATATTTTCGATCCTTTCTGGCACTCGGACGACGATTTGCACGGTGAAATCGCAGGCAGCGGCTTAGGGCTCAGTATCACCAAACTGATTGCCGAACAGCATGGCGGCAGCATCCAAGTGAAAAAGAACGAACCAACAGGTACCTGCATGAGCGTTTTCCTCCCCTATCGTCCCGTTCCATCGTCCGAATTCTGTCTTCCCGGCCCACAGGAAACAGAAAGAACAGAAGTCGCCTTCAGTGAAACCCCCGAAACACTTATCGCTGAAAGAAAACGCTATAAAATCCTGCTGGTGGAAGACAACCAGGATATCCTTTCCTACCTCACCCGCAATTTAGCCGCTTCCTATCACATACTGACCGCCACCCATGGAGAAGAAGCACTCACAGTGGTCCGGGAAGAAGTACCCGATATGATTGTCAGCGATGTCATGATGCCCGTGATGGATGGACTGGAATTATGCCGCAGGCTCAAAAACGACCCGCAATTCTGCTACATCCCCGTCATCCTCTTAACGGCCCGGTCGATGGGAATGCAGATAGAGGAAGGCTTCGACGCAGGCGCCGACGACTATATCGTCAAGCCTTTTTCCCTCTCCCTGTTGCAAAGCCGCATCCGGAATTTATTCTCCAACCGCGAACAGTTGAAAGAAATCTTCAGCAAAAAATTATCCCTGGAAACACTGGGCATAGCAGTAAATTCCACCGACGAAACTTTCGTACAGCGATATATCCAGATTGTCCGGAACAATTTCACCAATCCCAAACTGGACGTCGATTTTATTTGCCAGGAAATGGGCATGAGCCGGGCTAATTTCTACAAAAAGCTTCGCTCGGTCACCGATCTTTCCCCCATGGACATGATCCGGAACATCCGGCTCGAAAGCGCTGCACAATTGCTGAGAGAGAGCCAACTGACCATTTCCGAAATCACCGCCCGGGTCGGCTTCAACAGCAACTCTTATTTCAGTACCTGCTTCAAAGCGTTGTACGGAGTAACCCCCAGAAACTATCAGGCCAACTCAATGTCTGTTCCCGACGATAACGGGACAACTAAAACCTAGCCCGTGCATTTTTTTCGTTCTGAAAAGCATTTATACCCGTTTATCTTTTAAATTTGTATGTTATTCTCAAACCAGGATGTTATGGACCAAACAAAGATAGACCGAACGCTCTTATCCCTAAAACGCAATCATTTCGACGTCTACACGGCCGAAAATACAGAAGAAGCCCGCTCGATATTTTTCCGGGACATTTTTCCGTCCTTACCGGTGGAAACCGTATCCTGGGGAGATTCGGAAACCCTGGCCGCCACAGGTATACTTCAGGAATTAAAACAAAATCCCGACCTGGCGGTCATTCCCACTTTCGGTCCCGGCATGAGCCGTCCGCAAAAAATTTATTGGAGGCGGCAGGCCCTGCACGCCGATTTATTTCTCACCGGTACGAATGCTTTGACCGTAAAAGGACAGTTGGTCAACCTGGACATGATAGGCAATCGGACGGGAGGCATCCTCTTCGGTCCCAAAAACGTCGTTCTTTTCATCGGCATCAACAAGATAACGGACGATATTGAAGCTGCCATGCACCGCATCCGCACCATTGCCGCTCCCCGCAATGCCATGAAACACGAAGGATTTCGTACGCCTTGCCGGAAAACGGGAGTTTGCATGGATTGCAATAGCCCCGACCGGATCTGTAATGTATGGACCATTACCGAAAAATGTTTTCCGGCAGGAAGAATTAAAGTGATACTCATCAGGCAGGAACTGGGACTATAATCCCCGTTCTCCCGCAACTCTCCCACCTCCTAGACCACACCCCGTTCCTTCAACTCCAGATAAGCATTGATGACATCGGCGGTCAATGTCCCGGGTTCGGTCAGGATCGTATACACCCCGTTCTTCCGCAACTCCAGGGCGATTTGCTTCTTCTCACCGATAAAACTGCCGGCCACTGCCTTGAAATAGTAATCGCGCATCTTCACCGCATCCTGACGCAACGCCTCCTTTATTTCGGAATTCTCAAATAAAATCAACAACAACACATGATCCCTCACCAATCGTTTTAAGGCGGGTAAATGCCGTTTCATGCCTTTTACCGTATCGAAATTCGTAAACAGCACCAACAAACTACGGTTGCGTATCTGCCGCGCTACTGCTACGCTCAATTGCTCGAAATCGGATTCCGGAAACTGTGTTTTCTGATTATATAACGCCTCATTGATACGGCTCAACTGCAAACTCCGGCTATCGGCTTTAATCAGCGTTCCGGGTTTTTGGGCAAAGGTCAGCAAACCGGCCCTGTCGCCTTTCTTCAATATAATATCCGAAAGTGCTAAAGTCGCATTGATTGCATAATCCAAAACGGTCATTCCCCGGAAAGGCGCTTCCATCGTACGGCCTTTGTCCACCAGGCAATACACCTGCTGCGAACGTTCCTCCGTATAGGTATTCACCATCAACCGGCGACACTTGGCTGTAGCCTTCCAATTCACAGTCCGCGGATCGTCCCCCTGGACATACGGCTGAATCTGATCGAAAGCGGTAGAAACACCCGCAATCCTCCGCTTATGTACCCCACTCCCCGGACGAGTTCCGGCAAAAGCCATCAATTCATACTTACGCATTTGCAGAAAAGAGGGCCATACCGCTACCTCCGTTCCCGGCTCGAACGAATAACGACGCATGACGAAGGACAAGGGAGAAGAGACAAATACCCGGATCCGTCCGAAAACATAAGCTCCCCGCC
>CAJKZL010000169.1 GCA_905204385.1 uncultured Odoribacter sp.
AGCAGGATTATGCTGGCTGCAGCGACTGTCCAGCGCTGTCGCTTCCGGATGCTTCTCCTGTGAAGGACCGCTTGCCAGCCGTCGGCCGTATCATAGGCCGAGAGTTTTTCCAATAACCGGTCCTGTTGGGTTTCGTCCCGCCACTTCTGAAAATAAGCACGGTTTCGCTCCGACCGGTTTATCCAATCGTCTAGTTGATCTTGTTCTGCCGTATTCAGTTGTCCCGCCAGATATCGCAGAACTAACCGGACAATCTGAATATGTTTTTTTAACTCCATTTTGCATCTGTTTCTTATTATTACACGATAAGGTGCAAAAAGGGGTAAATCAAAAGAGATTTTTTTCTAATAGAAGTCTGTTAGGAACATCCGAAAAACAAAATGAAAAGAGGGTAGAGGCCGTCGAGTTTTTTCCTTAATATCTTTTTGCCCCGTTTTTTCTGTGCTTTCACTGTTTCGATGCTGATCTTCAGTGTCTTTGCGGCCGTTTCGTTGTCTTTGCCCTCAAAATAGCAGAGCTCGAACACTTTCCGGCATTCCTGAGGCAAGAGGCCAACCGCTTTTCTCAAGGTGCTGAAGATTTCTGATTCGATCATGCGGCACTCGAATTCTTCTTCTTCTCCCTCTTGTCGTAAATATTCGAGATAATGTTCACGGGAGAGTTTCTGCCGAAGATAGTTCAACGCATCGTTCTTGGCTGTACGATATAAAAAATTTTTTAAATGCAGTTCACTTTCAAAGGAGGGTTTTTTCTCCATCAAGCGGACAAATATTTCCTGGACGATATCCCGCGCCACTTCATCGTCTTGGACGTAACGGAATATAAAAAAACACAGCGCACTATAGCTAGAAGTAAATACTTCCTCGATATGGTAAATATATATTGCATCCTTATACATGCTTGTAATATCTGGGTTGCTTATCTGGTGTCATTGGCATCTGTCCGGAATATTCTTCCGGATGATATCCAATAGTATTGAAAAACTTTGGTGCTTTTATTTTAACTTGTTCGTAGTGTATTTAGGCAAAGATATAAATAATTTACGCCGATACAAAGGGTATAGAAATAGGTTTTGTACGGTCGGTTTCGGGCATCGGTCCGGAAACACAACCTATTTGCAGTAAATTGCCCGTTATTTTCGCGGCGTAGGAAAGGGGTAGGCAAAGATCTTCAAATCCTGGAAAATCCGAATTTAGGTTTTAGGTCTGTTTTGCTTTGCGCGGGGAAAATACTAATTTTGTCCTGTTTACGGGAATACTCAATCGGTGATTTATGGCTGACGTGATCATATATACAGACGGGGCGGCAAGCGGGAACCCCGGGCCCGGAGGCTTCGGGGTGGTGTTGAAAGCGGGGGTACACCGCAAAGAATTGTCGCAGGGATTCCGGTTGACCACCAACAACCGCATGGAGTTGCTGGCGGCGATCGTAGGCTTGGAAGCGCTGAAAAAACCGGGGATGGATGTCTTTATTTACTCCGATTCCCGCTATGTGGTCGATGCAGTCGAGAAGGGCTGGCTTTTCGGTTGGGAGAAGAAAGGGTTTAAAGACAAAAAAAACCCCGATTTATGGAGGCGGTTTCTGGAAGTTTACCGCAAGCACCGGGTGAAATTTATCTGGATCAGGGGACATGCGGATAACCCTGAAAATGAACGTTGTGACCGTCTGGCGGTTCAGGCTTCTAAAACAGGTGTTTTGCTTGTTGATATCCCCTACGAAGCCGTTCAGCAAGGGGACCCGAATTTTTTTACTTAAGTTTCAAAAAATATTTCATATTTTAGCTTTGTAAAATTTTTAATTTTTACCTTTGCAGTGATTTTAGTGGTGTAGTTTTACCATTGAAGAAAGCAATTATTTTTTAATAAACTTTGCAATGAAAAAGATATTAATCGTCGGTGCCGGAGGACAAATCGGATCGGAGCTTGTTCCTCATTTAAGATCAATCTATGGTGATAATAATGTAGTAGCTGCTGATATCAGCGCAGAAAAGTGTAAAGCGCTGGCTGAGGCGGGACCTTTTGAAGAGCTGAATGCTCTGGACGGGGAAACTTATGCTTCCATCGTGAAGAAATATGGTATCGATACCATATTCAATCTGGTAGCTTTGTTGTCGGCTACCGGTGAGAAAAATCCGAAATTGGCCTGGGATATCAATATCGGAGCCCTGACTAATTCTTTGTATATTGCCAAAGACAATAATTGTGCTGTATTTACTCCCAGTTCGATCGGCGCTTTTGGAAAAGATACCCCGAAGGATAAAACTCCTCAGGATACGCTGCAGCGTTCCAATACCACGATGTATGGTGTTTGTAAAGTGACGGGGGAATTACTGAGCGATTATTACTATAACCGTTTCGGAGTGGACACCCGTAGTGTACGTTTCCCGGGCTTGATCTCCTATGTGACTCTTCCTGGCGGAGGTACCACGGACTATGCCGTTGAGATTTATTACGATGCCATCCGAAAAGGCGCTTTTACCTGTAATGTGAAAGAAGGTACTTTCATGGATTTGATGTATATGCCTGATGCTTTGAATGCCGTGGTTCAATTGATGGAAGCCGATCCTGCTAAACTGAAGCATCGGAATAGCTTCAATATTGCGGCTATGAGCTTCGAACCCGAACAAATAGCTGCCGAAATCCGGAAGCATATTCCCGATTTCAAAATGGACTACCAAATCGATCCGGTGAAACAAGCCATCGCCGATAGCTGGCCGAACAGCATGGACGATACCTGTGCAAGGGAAGAATGGGGCTGGAAACCGGAATATAACTTGCAGAACATGACTGTGGATATGCTGGTGAAAGTGAAAGAAAAATTCGATAAGGGACTGGTTAAATAAAGCCGGAACTTAGAGGGACTGAACGGGGAATCGATGTTCCCCGTTTTTTTGTGCCTGGACAGGAAATAATTTTCTGTCTTTATCCTTCGAACGAATGACAAAAAAACACTAAATTTAGGGCACTTAAGATTTTACGATTCAGGATAGGTGTTTTTATCGATGTTGTTTGTCATGATGAGCGGTCCGTCGTAAATCGATAATGAAAATGATTGATTATGGGTAAGAGAAAAAAGAAAAGTGAGCCCGCAATAAGTAAGGAGGAGTTGAGGAAGCGGCTCAGTGTCATGATGGGTAACCATCCTGCCGAAAGTTTTAATTATAAGCAATTGGCCATGCGTTTGCAGATTAAAAGCATGGAGATGAAGCGGCAGGTGTCCGTGGTACTCCGGGAGATGGCCGAAGATCAGGAGCTGGTGGAGATTTCGACAGGCCGCTATAGGGGCAATCGTGTGGGTTCGTATATCACTGGAATAGTAGACCTGACTGCTAAAGGAGCGGCTTATATCTTGTCGGACGAGAGCGAAGAAGATGTTTTTGTGGCCTTTCCGAATCTGAAGCATGCTTTGAATGGGGATAAGGTGAAAGTGTTGGTGTATGCCAGAAGCCGGAATCGCCGCCCGGAAGGAGAGGTGGTAGAGATCCTCGAACGGAGGAAGGGTACGTTTGTGGGTATTTTGCGGAAAGCCGCCAATTATGCGTTTTTGATTCCCGCGGGAAAACAGTTGCCTTATGATGTATTTATTCCGATGGAGCATTTCAATGGGGCCGAAGACGGGGATAAGGTGGTCGTTAAGATAAAGGACTGGCCCGAAAGCCAGAAAAATCCGGTAGGTGAAGTTGTCGAAGTGTTGGGAAAACCTGGGAATAATGATACGGAAATGAACGCCATCATGGCAGAGTATGAATTGCCGGTGAAGTTTCCTCCGGCTGTTTTGAGGGCTGCCGAACGGATTCCGTTGGAAATTCCTGAGGAAGAGTTGCAAAGGCGCAGGGATTACCGCGATGTGGTCACTTTTACCATCGACCCGAAGGATGCGAAAGATTTCGACGATGCTCTTTCGTGCCGGGAGTTGAAGGACGGAATATACGAAATCGGCGTGCATATCGCCGACGTTAGTTATTATGTAAAGGAAAATTCGGTGCTCGATAAAGAGGCCTTTGCCCGTGCCACTTCGGTTTATCTGGTCGACCGGACCATTCCTATGTTGCCGGAACGCTTGAGCAACGGGGTATGCTCTTTGCGGCCGGAGGAGGATAAGTTGTGTTTTTCGGCCGTGTTTAAAATGGATGCGAATGCACAAGTGCTGGATCAATGGTTCGGCCGGACGCTTATCCGTTCGGACAAGCGGTATGCCTATGAGGAGGCTCAGGAGATCATCGAGGGCGGTGAAGGAGAGTATAAAAGAGAAATTCTCCTGCTGAACGGATTGGCTCAAAAATTGAGAAAAGACCGCTTCAAAGCCGGGGCTATCGATTTCGACAGGGAGGAAGTGAAGTTTAACCTGGATGAGAACGGCAAACCGATAGGGGTATTTTTTAAACGGTCGAAAGAAGCCAATAAGTTGATCGAGGAGTTTATGTTGCTGGCGAATAAGAAAGTGGCTGAAAGGATCGGAAAGCCTAAGCCGGGGAAGAAAGCAAAGACTTTTGTTTACCGTATTCACGAAAGTCCGTTGCCTGAAAAGCTGGAAGACTTCAACCGGTTTGTGGCCCGTTTCGGATATACGGTGAAAACAGGCAGCCGCAAGGCATTGACCACTTCGATGAATCAACTGATGAGCGAGGTGAAAGACAAGCCGGAACAGAATATGATAGAAACACTGGCGGTGAGGACGATGGCTAAAGCGGTTTATTCTACGGACAATATCGGACATTACGGTTTGGCTTTCGATTATTATACTCATTTCACTTCTCCCATCCGCCGCTATCCGGATGTGATGGTGCATCGCCTCTTGCAGAAATATTTAGAGGATGGCCGTTCTGTCAATAAGGAGAAGTATGAAGAATATTGCAAGCATTCTTCCGATATGGAACAGTTGGCTGCCAATGCCGAGCGTTCGTCTATCAAGTATAAGCAGGTAGAATATATGTCCGATAAAATCGGGCAGGTATTCGAAGGTACTATTTCCGGAGTGACCCAGTGGGGATTGTATGTGGAAGTCGATGAATCGAAGTGTGAAGGGATGGTGTCGATGACCGAACTGGACGACGATTATTATGAGTTTGACGAGAAGAATTATTGCATCGTCGGTCGCCATCGTCACAAGGTGTATCAGTTGGGAGGCAAAGTGAATATACGGGTGGCGAAGGCTAATCTGGTGGCCCGTCAGTTGGACTTTGCACTGGTAAGGGAGGAAGCTGTTGCCGGTGTGCCGGCTGCTCCTGCAAACGGCAAAGAAACCAGAAGCAAGAGAACCCGGGGAGGGAAGAGAGGAAAAGGAGGGAAAGGGAAGCAATGAAAGGACCGGGCTGCAGAAGCCAGGGATATCGTGTGGTGAGTATAAATTAAAGTGGTTATGATTTCGTTTACGATTTGCTTGTCGATATTGATAGCCGGTTATTTTGTTTACGGCCGTTATGTGGAAAGAATCTTCGGTCCCGATCCGAACCGGAAGACGCCGGCGTTGACCAAAGCGGACGGCGTGGATTATATACCTTTGCCGACATGGAAAATTTTTATGATTCAGTTTCTGAATATTGCCGGACTGGGGCCTATCTTCGGGGCCATCATGGGGGCGAAGTTCGGGACGGCTTCTTATTTGTGGATTGTGTTGGGGAGTGTGTTGGCTGGTGCGATGCATGATTATTTCTCGGGGATGTTGTCCATCCGTCACGGCGGAGAAAGTCTGCCGGAAATTATCGGCCGTTATCTGGGGATGACCACCAAGCAGGTCATGCGGGGTTTCACGGTGATCCTGATGGTTTTGGTGGGAGCTGTATTCGTGGCCGGGCCTGCCGGTCTGCTGGCCAAGCTGACGCCCGGGTACATGGATGTAACCTTTTGGATCATCGTGGTGTTCCTTTATTATATGCTGGCGACTTTGCTTCCGATCGATAAGATTATCGGCAAGGTATATCCTGTTTTTGCCGTGGCCTTGCTCTTTATGGCCGTGGGAATCCTGGTTATGCTTTATGTGCATCATCCTGTTTTGCCGGAACTGTGGGAGGGAGTGGTGAATACGCATCCGAATGCGGCAGCATTGCCGATATTTCCGATCATGTTCGTGAGCATCGCCTGCGGCGCCATTTCGGGCTTTCATGCTACGCAGTCGCCCATGATGGCCCGGTGCATGACCAATGAGAAATATGGACGGCCGGTTTTCTACGGGGCGATGATTACCGAAGGGATCGTAGCTTTGATCTGGGCTGCTGCAGCGACCTGGTTTTATCACGGGAACGGTATGGACGAAAATAATGCTTCCGTGATTGTGGATGCTATCACTAAAAATTGGCTGGGGACAGCCGGCGGAGTGCTGGCCATTCTGGGCGTTATCGCTGCCCCCATTACTTCCGGGGACACGGCTTTTCGTTCGGCCCGGTTGATTGTTGCCGATTTTATGGGGATGGAACAGAAAAGTATCCGGAAGCGATTGTATATTTGTATCCCCATGTTCTTAGCAGCGATCGCTTTATTGCTTTACAGTTTGCGCGATGCCGAGGGGTTCGACCGGATCTGGCGTTATTTTGCCTGGTCGAATCAGACGCTTTCGGTGTTTACATTGTGGGCAATCACTGTATATTTGGTGGAGGCCCGTAAAAATTATTGGATTGCACTGGTGCCGGCTTTGTTTATGACTTGCGTTTGT
>CAJKZL010000170.1 GCA_905204385.1 uncultured Odoribacter sp.
CTGGCCGGAAGGATTCCCGGATCGACTTCCAAATCGTGCAGCCGTTCCCGGAATATTTCTTCAAAGCGGTCTCTTTTATCCATTACGAATATATTTTACCGATCATTTTTTGTAATGTCTGCCGAGCTCTTGCATATTGGGAACGGGAAGTTCCTTCCGATATGTGGAGCATCTCTCCGATTTCCTTATGGGAAAACCCTTCAATGGCAAAAAGATTGAAAATGGTACGGTAACCCTCCGGCAAACTTCTCACCAACTGCAATAATTCATCCGCCGCCATTTCTTCCAGTGCGGACGGAAGGGCGTCTTCCCGTTCCGGGAAGGGTTCGGAGGATTCGGTCGGCAAGCGCTCTTGCCGCAGGCGCTCCAACGCACAATGTATAAAGATCCGTCTCATCCATCCCTCGAAACTGCCGGAAGCCCTGTAATCCTTTAGATGAGCGAAGATCTTTACAAATCCTTCCTGCAAAACGTCGCGGGCTACATCCCGGTCGGAAGCATACCGGATGCAAACCCCCATCATCCTGGGAGCAAAGTGCTTGTATAGCATTTCTTGGGCTTTGGAATTGCCTTTGCGGCATTCCTCAACCAACCACGCTTCGTCCATTCACTATCTTTTGCATTACGTTTATAAGATGCAAAAATATCTAAAAACGTTGCACGGCAGTGAATATTTTTAGTGCGGAGACGGCAAGTTATCACTAAATTTTTCCCCTGCCGGCGGTTATGCTTTCAGAATGTTTATCTTTGTCCAAAGAAGCTTTTAATCGAGGTTATGGACAGTATACTGATTATCGACGATGAACCCCAGATCCGTAAATTGCTTTCCCGGATATTGGAATTGGAAGGTTATGAAGTGTGGCAGGCTGCCGATTGCCAGGCGGCGCTAAGACAATCGAAGCTCCATCGGCCGATGATTGCCTTGTGTGACGTATTTTTGCCCGATGGGAATGGGGTAGAGTTCGTCAAAACGCTGAAAGAACAATATCCTCTTATGGAAGTTATTTTGCTGACAGCACATGGGAATATTGCGGATGGAGTGCAGGCCATTAAGAACGGTGCTTTCGATTACATCACCAAAGGAGATGATAACAACAAAATAATACCCCTGATCAGCCGTGCTGTCGAACAGGTAAAGAAAATTTCCGGAGTGGAAAAAGGAAGGGAAGTTTTGGACAAAGGTTCATTTGATGTGATTATCGGTCGTTCGCCGGCTTTGAGTGAGGTGATTGCGTTGGCCCGGAAAGTGGCATCTACCGATGTCACGGTTTTGCTGACCGGCGAAACAGGTACCGGGAAGGAATTATTTGCCCGTGCCATACATCAAAACAGCTTACGGAAAGATCAGGCTTTTATAGCTGTAAATTGCTCAGCCTTCAGTAAAGATTTGCTCGAAAGCGAATTATTCGGCTATAAGGCCGGTTCCTTTACCGGAGCATTGAAAAGTAAAAAGGGATTGCTGGAGGTGGCTGACCAGGGGACTATTTTTTTGGATGAAATCGGTGAAATGGCCTATGATTTGCAAGCAAAGTTACTACGGGTTCTCGAAACGGGCGAATATATAAAAATCGGAGATACCGTGACCACCCGGGTAGACGTGCGGGTGATTTCGGCTACCAACCGGGAGCTGAAAAAAGAGATCGAACGCGGGCATTTTAGGGAAGACCTGTACTATCGACTCTCGGTGTTCAGTATCCATTTACCCCCTTTACGCGAAAGGCGCGAAGATATCGAGTCTTTGGTAAATTCGTTTGTACACCTTTTTTCGGGTAAGCTGAAAAAAGAGATCGAAGGAATAACTCCCGACTGCTGGAAGGCTTTGAAACAGGCGGAATGGAAAGGAAATATCCGTGAACTGCGGAATGTCATCGAGAGAAGTATGATCGTCTGCGACCGTCGGTTGACTTTACAGGATTTACCCTTGGAATTGCAAGGGTATCGTGAGGATTCTCCCACTTGCCCGGAGTATTCGGAGTTTGAGTTGGCAGCTATGGAGAAAAGACATATTGCCCGGGTGCTGCAATACACCCGGGGAAATAAAACCGAGGCTTCGCGCTTGCTTAAAATAGGCCTCACCACCCTATACCGCAAAATAGAAGAATACGGGCTATAACCGGGAGAAGGACGCTCATGTCCTATTTTATTGTCTAGTTTTGTCAAGGGGAAGAAGAATTAAAAGCTATTTTTCGGTAAAAACATTTATATTTGCTTTCCGATGACTTGGGAATAAGATGAATGCAAGCGGATTATCAAAAAAGGTATTCGATGAGTTATTCGATCGATACCATAAGGAATTGAACGATTTTGTTTTTAGTTTCGTCAATGACAGAGAAGCGGCCAGGGATTTGGTTCAGGATCTGTTTTTTACTTTGTGGG
Source organism: uncultured Odoribacter sp. (assembly GCA_905204385.1). Next base: position 2,377 of record CAJKZL010000170.1, read on the forward strand.
ACAGGCAAGTTGTATTGAATCCGCAGAAATCTGTAAAAACTTTTTTATACACTATAGCCCGCAATCAGGCTTTTAATTATCTGAAACATCGAAAAGTTATGGCCTTGAGCGAGAGAGAAATCGCAGAATTTTATCGGCGTGGAGAAGAAAATACGGAAGATATTGAACAGAAATTCCGGTATATTCAAAAGAAAATGGGTGAGCTTCCGCTGAAACAGTATGAAGTGGTCATCAAATGTTGCGTGGAAGGCAAACGATACCGGGAAGTCGCCAAAGAACTGGGAGTTACTGAAAATACCGTCAAAACACATTTAGTTCGGGCGATGAAGTTTTTAAGGGGTGAACTGCGGGAAGATTTTCTTTTGCTGGTATTTCTTCTTGAAGTCAGGAAGGGAAAAATTTAGCTTTTCGTAAAATATTTTCAAAAAAATTATTTTTCCGGTCGTCTGTTTTCAGGGGTTGGTTGTATTAGTATTGTAAAAGAAAAAACAATGAAATACAATCCGGACGATTATGAATTTGCCATTCGTGTTTTACACCATCGGCAAGAACTTTCTGACAAGGAAGTAAGGGAGTGGATGGAAGATCCCGGGCATGTAAAATTGCTCGAAGAGATGGCTTGTATCCGAATGATATCCGGATTGCCGGATATTGCCGGCTTGTCAAGGACAGAAGATATCCCACAGAGAAGGCATAGCTTAAAGATAGCCCATGTGTCGGCGATTGCAGCTTCTCTATTGCTTGTGTTTTTTATCTGTTCTTTTTTTCTCGGGGAGAAGCGGGAGGCAAATATGCCCACTGCCGTAAACACCCTGATAGAACCCGGAGGGATTAAGGCCAGGCTTATCCTGGGGAATGGGCAAGTAGTCGAATTAGGACTGGGTGGACAGCAAATTCCCGGCTCGGAAGAAAGGATACTCGGGGAAGAGCGTCAAGAGGGTTTGAAATACCTGCCTATAGATTCGCTTGAAGCTGTGGAGGAAATGCATATTTTACAAGTCCCTTTAGGCGGATTCTATAAGTTGCAGTTGTCGGACGGCACGAAAGTATGGTTGAATGCAGGAACTGAATTGCGTTATCCTGTTCAGTTTACAGGGAAGAAGCGGGAAGTATCTCTGAAGGGTGAAGGATATTTCGAAGTAACTGAAAATCGGGATAAATGTTTTCAGGTACATTTGGACGATGCCTCGATCACTGTGCTGGGGACTTCCTTTAATGTAAGTGCTTATCCGGAAGAAAAGGGGATTTTTACTACGTTGGTGAACGGTAAGGTTCGTTTCCAGAGAAATAACAGCCCGGAGGAAGTGATGTTGCATCCCGGTGAACAATGTGTTATGGATAAGGCAGAAGGGAGTACTTCGGTCTCGGAAGTGGATACCGGGCTGTATACAGCCTGGCTCAACGGACGCTTTGTCTTTCGTGATATGCCGCTGGAAGCGATTATGCGGCAATTGGAACGTTGGTATGATTTTCGTATTGTTTATCTGCAGCCGGAAATAAAGCAGGAACAATTTCGTGGTGTTATTCAACGGGATTCAAAAATCGAGGATGTTTTCAGAGCTATCGAACTGACTACAGAAGTAAAATTTCAGATTGAAGGTAAAAAAGTAACGGTGATGAAAAAATAATCTGTGGAGAAAAAGCAGGGATCGTTGGCAGCAATCCCTGCTGAAAGCCCTCTTCACAGAGGAACTTGAATACTAATTTTAATATTACAAATTTATGAAAAAAATCCGAAGTTGGTGCTTTCGAAGCGCTGGCAATGAATTTATTAAATTATTGCGGGTGATGAAGATGCTATTTTTCATGATGATGCTGGGACTTACTCATCTCTCGGCTACGGTGAGGGGGCAGGATGCCGTTGTCAATCTGCACCTTAATCAAGTGACGGTTTCCCGGGCGATAGGACTGTTGGAGAAGAAACTGGAAAAAGACTTTTTCTTTAAGAAAGGGACGGTGGATGTACACCGGAAGATCGATGTGAAGTTGGTGAATGCGGGACTCGATGAGGTGATCGGTCAACTCTTCGGACAAGGGTATTCCTATGCTGTGATCGATAATATGATCGTGATCCGTCGGCAAAACCAACAAAAGACTGCAGAGAGGAAGATTATCCGCGGAGTGATCAGAGACCGTAAAGGAGGCTGTTTGCCGGGGGTTACCGTGCTGATCAAGGGAACTACGCTGGGGGTGGTGACCGATGCCGAAGGGGAATTCAGATTGGAAGTGCCCGATGGACAAGATATAGTTCTGGTGTTCTCGTTTGTAGGCATGAAAAAGAAAGAAATGGTTTATCGGGGAGAAGAGCAGATGAAAGTAGTGATGGAAGAAGAAGCAGCAGAAATGGAGGAGGTGATTGTGACGGGTATTTTTACCAAGGCCAAAGAAAGTTTTACCGGTACGGCAACTTCATTTACCGGTGAGGAGTTGCGGTCGGTAAATCCTGTCAATGCCTTGAGTGCTTTGGCTGTTCTCGACCCTTCTTTTAAGATGGTGGAAAATATTGCAGACGGCTCGAATCCTAACGTCGTCCCTCAGTTTGAGGTTCGGGGGGGATCCAGTATGCCGAATGTCAAAAATGAATATGAGGGAAATCCTAATATGCCCACTTTTATTATGGATGGTTTTGAAGTGACGGCTGAAAAGGTTTTCGACCTGGATCCCAACCGTATTGCATCCATGACCTTATTGAAAGATGCTGCAGCTACCGCCATATATGGATCGAAAGCAGCCAATGGCGTGATTGTCATCACCACCAAACGAGGAGAGGTCGATGGGATGACGGTCCGGTATAGTGTGAGTTTCGATTTCCGGGCTCGTCCGAATTATGATATGTTTAACCTGATGAATTCTGCCGAACGGATCCAGTTCAGTAATGAGGCTTTTAAGGAAGGCGCATTATACGAATATGTCCCTCAGGAGTCGGAATATACCTATGAGGGAATTATGCGCATGTTGTATGACCATAAGCTGGGTAAGGACGAGGCAGAAAATGCAATTCAGCGGCTGGCGACCATGAATACCGACTGGTTTAAAATCCTGACCCGTAATTCATTCAGTCATAATCACAATTTGACCGTATCGGGAGGTTCGAAGAAAATCACTTACAATGCTTCTCTGGGATTTACAGACCAGTCGGGCGTTGAACTCCGCAATGACAGTAAAAGATTGACTGGACGTTTAAACCTGGGAGTTAAATTACACGCCAAACTGCGTCTCGATATGACGTTAGCGGGAACGATGTCCGAAACAGACGGATATGCAGCCGGTGTGAATCCGGTTCAGTATGCTACGACCACCAGCCGTTCTGTTCCTGCTTATAATGAAGACGGCAGCCGTTATTTCTTAAGGAAAAAGACGAATTATAAATTGAATACCAATGAGGATTTGTATTTAGGATATAATATCTTGAACGAGATCGACAATAGTTATTCCAAGAATAAGGTAACTTTGTTAAACGGCAACTTGAATTTTTCCTGGAATATATTGCCTTGGTTAAAATATGAATTTGTCGGTGGATTGAGTGTCCAGAACGGAGCCCGGGAGTCGTTTGCCGGCGAACAGACCTATTATGTGGCTTCGCAATACCGGGGATATGACTATGGTACGGAAGAATATGGCTCAGACAGATACAACGCAGCTATGCTTCCTCACGGAGGTGAATTATACAACTCGGAGATGAATCAGACTTCCTGGAATATTCATAATAAATTGTCCGTCCAGAAAAATTTCGGGGAAGATCACCGGTTGAATGTGCTTTTGGGAACAGAGGTCGCTTCTGTAGGAAATAAAGAACGGGCCAGTAAGATCTGGGGATTTTCGCCGGAACGCGGAGAAGTGGTTTTCCAGCCTACACCGCTGGATGAAATTGTGCCGATGAGCAGTGTTATCCTGCCCGACTGGGGAATCCTGCATCCGTTGTATAACGGTGTCGGGTGGAAAAGGACGAATGTAACTTCGAATACTTTTTCGTTGTTCGCTACGCTTGCCTATACGTATAAGAACCGCTATGTTTTTAACGGCAGTATCCGGAATGATGAATCGAACCGTTTCGGCCAGGACCAGAATAAACGGTTCGACCCGACTTATTCTTTCGGTTTGTCGTGGAGTGTTGCAGACGAGCCCTGGATGGCTAAATTAAACAAAGTGGTGAATCAACTGACGCTAAGGGCTTCTTATGGTATACAGGGAAATGCAGTACAGGCTGTCAGTCCTGAATTAATTTTGAAACGGGGAAGCATTAAAAAGTATTTCGGAAATTATACTTCTTC
>CAJKZL010000171.1 GCA_905204385.1 uncultured Odoribacter sp.
TATTTTTCCGTTCGATCCGGAAAATTATCCCTGGAATGTCGATAATTTCGGACCTTTGTATATTCCTAAAAAGGGCGATCGGGTGGAATTGAACCTCAAGACTCTTCCCTTGTACGAAAGAATTATCGGAACCTACGAAGGCCATAAGCTTGAGGTAAGGGATTCCGTGATTTACATCAACGACAAGCCGGCCGATAGCTACGTTTTCGGCATGGATTACTACTGGATGATGGGAGACAACCGCCATCGTTCTGCCGATTCCCGGTTCTGGGGCTTCGTGCCGGAGGACCATATCGTGGGTAAGGCCTATTTTATTTGGTTGTCGCTGGATAAAGACAAGTCTTTCCTGAATAAGATCCGTTGGAACCGGATGTTCCGGTTTATTCACTGAAAAGAATAAATAAAGCAAGTTTCCCTCATTTTTCTGATATTCATCCGGCTTCGGCCGATTGTTCCTGAATCCGGATTTTGAGGGAAGTTTGTTTATTTCCTTAAAAAACCATTCCCGGGGGAAACCATAATGGTATAATATTTGTATCTTACGGGATGAAATCAAAATCCTACTACCATGGCTAAGAATCAAAAGAAGACTTTTGTGCTGGATACGAATGTAATCCTGCACGATTACCGCTCTATTTATAATTTTGCCGACAACGATATCGTCATTCCGATTGTAGTGTTGGAGGAACTGGATAAATTCAAGAAGGGAAACGACCTGATTAATTTTCATGCCCGGGAGTTTGCCCGGGAACTGGACAAGATCTCGGATAAGGACTTTTTCGATCATGGGGCCGACCTGGGAAACGGACGAGGGCGTTTGTTTATTCAGCCGGGCGTAAAATTTTCACAAAAAATGCGGGATTCTTTCAGCGATGATACGCCCGATCACCGTATACTAGCTGTAACCGAGTTTATCAGCGAGAAAATGAAAGGACAAACCGTAATATTAGTCACCAAAGATATGAATCTCCGGATGAAGGCCCGTTCGCTGGGCTTGCAGGCCGAAGATTACAAGACGGACCAGGTGGAGGACCTGGATTTTGCAATCAACCGCAGTGTAAGGGAGGTGGACGATTTTGACGTGAGCATGATCAACTGTATCTATGAAAATGCAGGAGGAGTGGAGGTTGAAAAAGTCTTTCCCGGTCAGGATATCAAGGGAAACAATTATTATGTGCTGAAAAACGGAAATGCTTCTGTTCTGGCCTGTTACGATCCTATCCGGAGAGTGGTGAGGAAAGTGGAGAAACCCAATGTATTCGGGATATATCCCAAGAACGCCGAACAGGCATTTGCCGTAGATGCCTTGTTGAATCCGGAGATCCAGTTGGTAGCCATCAGCGGCAAAGCGGGCACGGGAAAGACGTTGCTGGCTCTGGCTTCTGCCTTGCAGCAGAGCAAGCAGTATGAGTTTATCTATCTGGCGCGTCCGATCGTAGCCTTATCGAGCAAGGATCTGGGCTATCTGCCGGGAGATGTCAATGAAAAAGTGGATCCTTATATGCAGCCTTTATACGATAACCTGGGGTTTATCAAGCGGCGCTTTAATATGCACAGCAAGGAGAATCTGCTGATCGAGGATTTACAGAAGGAACAAAAGTTGGTGATCTCCGCATTGGCTTTTATCCGGGGCAGGAGTCTCTCCGATGTTTATTTTATTGTCGACGAGGCCCAGAATCTAACTCCCCACGAAGTGAAGACGATCATCACACGGGCGGGCGAAGGCACGAAAATGATATTTACCGGCGATGTGGATCAAATAGATTCTCCTTATCTGGATAAGAAATCCAATGGCTTGTCTCATCTTTTTGACAAAATGCATGGGCAGGATATTTTTGCCCACGTACATCTGGAAAAGGGAGAGCGGAGCCGTTTGGCCGTCCTGGCCAGCGATTTGCTGTGACCGGAAGCGGGCCGAAGGGGTAGAGGAAAGGATATGCCTACCGCAGTAAAGGTTGCATTTGCCCGGGGAAGGGGAGGACGTCGGGACGATGGTTCAGGCATCGCTCTCTTTTTCGGGTACGGGCAATTGATAAGGATTGCCCGTGATCTCGCGTTCGCTGAAGAAGAAGGAGATTTCGCGCATGGCGTTTTCGTCACTGTCGGAAGCGTGGATGGCATTCCGGGTTTTGCTGTGTCCGAACTGGCAACGTATTGTTCCCGTAGAGGCTTCGCGGGGATCAGTATTTCCGATGAGCTCGCGGAAAGAAGCCACAGCATTTTCTTTTTCCAATACCAATACGACCACGGGACCTGCAGTCATAAATAAGGTGAGGTTTTTGAAAAAAGGCCGGTCTTTGTGCATGGTGTAAAACCGGATGACGTCTATCGGCGTAAACTGTATCATTTTCATTGCAATGATCCGGAAACCATTTTTTTCGATCAGGTTCAGGATTTTGCCGGTATGCCTGTCGGCTACGGCATCGGGTTTCACAATGGATAAGGTGCGGTTGTTCATGTCGGTTCGTTTTATGTTTGAGTCCGGTTGACGATCGGGGGTGCCGGCAATCTTGCCGGGATTATTGTAACGGAATGAAGTATACGGAATCGGGCGTACATAGGTTGCGGAGAGAAGAAATATGCCGGGCGAGGACTGAAGATTCCGGATTATTCGTATATTTGGTATTCCAATCATAGTAATATTCTAAATGGAAAACAAATGAAAAAAACTTTTCTTTTTTTGGCTGAAGGTTTCGAGGAAATGGAAGCCATTGCGGTGGTAGATGTTCTGAGACGGGGCGGTGTCGACGTCCGGACGGTTTCGGTTAGTGAAAATTCGCAGGTGCGGAGTGCGCACGGAGTTGTCGTTACTGCCGATCATACGTTCGGGGAAATGGAATCGGAGGAAGCCGAATGTCTGATCTTTCCCGGAGGAATGCCCGGAGCCCAGAATTTGGGGGATTTCAAGCCCTTGATTCAGCGTTTGCAACGGCAATATGAAGGAGGAGGCTATATCGCTGCCATTTGTGCGGCTCCGGCTTTGGTACTCGGACAATTGAAGGCCGGCCGGAAGGTTAGGTTGACTTGTTATCCCGGTTTTGAAAAGTATTTATCTCCCGATTTCGAGGTTGTGACGGAGGGGGTGGTAGTCGACGATAAAATTATTACGGGCAAAGGACCCGGATTTGCCGTTTCTTTCGGGCTGAAGGTTCTCGAACAGCTACGTTCCTGTGAAAAAGCCGGTGAAGTGGCCGAGGGAATGCTTTTGTGAGAAATGTTCTCTATTCCGGGTATTTAAATCGTAAGTGATGTTGACAAAATTCAGCTATCTCCGGGAATCTTTGCATCGTATAGCGAAGGAAGCTCCCATGGAACTCATTGCCTGTATCCTGTTTTATATGGTTGCGGTGATTTCCTTTTCTATGAACGATAAAGCCGAAAATTGGCTGTGGTCTTTTCCCGCTTGTTTTTGTCTGATTTTTGTCGTCAACCGGCTCACTGTGGCTTCTCCTACTCGTTGGGTATACTATCTCTCCGTTTTTTTTATTCCCGGCTTCTGGCTGTGGGATTTGCCTTTGGACAGTTCCATGTTCTGGGTTACCTTACTAGTCAGTCAACTGCTGGTGTTGCTTACGGTCAGACAACCCGGCAATGAGCGGTTTGTCAAGAATGCCTTGTGTTACGTCGGGAACATGGCAGGAGCCATTGTGTTGTCTTTTCTGGGCTGGTTGCTGGCCGTGGCGATCTATTGGTCCGTCGTTTATATTTTCGACCTGCAGGCGGAAGAGCGGCGTTATATGGTTTATTCCAGTCAGGCCGCTTTTTTTCTGCTGGCACCGGTATTATTCCTGATGTTTCATTCGCATCAGAAAGAAGGATTCTATAGTAATTCTTTTTTCCGGGTATTGGTTAATTTTATTCTGTCGCCTGCCTTGCTGGCTTACAATGTGGTCTTGTATCTGTATTTCGTCAAGATCGCGTTGGCGTGGTCTTTGCCCAAAGGCTGGATTGCAGGCATGGTGTTGTCGTTCGTGACTTTATTGTTCATGACCAAGGCTGCTCAAACCGTTTTGCAGCGGCGTTTTTACGATTGGTATTACAATCATTTCAGTCTATGGGTGTTGCCCCCTTTGGTCATGTTGTGGATCAGTATTTCACACCGGATAGGTGCCTACGGATGGACGGAATGGAGGATCTACCTGATGTTGTCCGCCTTGGTGGCCACAGTGGCGATGATTCTGTTTTTTTATGCTCCCTGGAGAAGGTTTAAATGGGTGGCATTGTTTGCTGCCGGCCTGCTGGTGTTGTTTACTTATGTTCCGGGCATGAATGCCCGGACGCTGGCGCTGCATTCACAGGAAAGGAGGATTAGCGGGGCTATGGAACAATTATACGACCGGAAACAGGAAAAATGGACCCATGATACCGATTCGGTGACTTTTGAACGGTATAAAACGCTGTATCATTCTTTCACCTATGTACAGAACTTGGAGAGTGAAACCTATATGCGTGCAAAGTATGGGTTTACGCGTGACGAATTAAGACATCTTATTCCGCCGGACGCTATGGAACGGATCGATGGGAGGGAAGCGGACAGGGAGAGCCTGTCGGTGAGCTTTTATGGGAATCAGGAGGTGGACATTGCCGGTTACGACGCCTTATATCGGGTGGATTCTTATTCCAAAAGCGATGTCTATTACCGGTTTAAAAACGGTATACTGACGATCTATAAACATAACGAAGTGTTAGTGACTCTCGATCTGGAAGCGGTTGTGCGTGAAAGGCTGATAGAAAAAGGGCTGGAAAAGGCGGACGGTTTCGATTATCTGAAATTCGAAAGGGAAAAGCTTAGTTTCAGGACTTATCCTCAAGGGAATAAGTTGATTGTACTTAACAACCTCAGCATCGATGTGAACAATTTTACGCTCAGGAGTGCTACTCCCCAGTTTGTGCTTGTCCGTAAGGAGTAGATGTTTATGACGGTTTTGATCATTAATGCGGCCTGATCCCTTCTGCCTTCGGAAAGATGGAATCAGGTCTTAATTTCCTACATGATGATAAAGTTTCCTGCAGGATATTTTCCCACCCAGGAGCAAGCCCAGCGTCCTGTGCGGTTGATTTCGAGAATACGGGTAAAAAATCCGGGTTCTCCCAGTAAGGTTTCTACACATGCCCATGCGGTGTCCCGTTTGATGAAGTCGAGGATTTCCTCTTCCAGCCCCGACTGGTCTTCTCCGGTTTCCTGTCCGATCCGGTCCTCCATGTCGCAAAGCGCCTCGTACACTTCATTCCCGATGGCGAGGCTGACTTTTTCGAAGATATCGTCGATTTGCTCGTCCGTCCATTGCCGGAGCGCTTTCTTTTCGATGTTGCCGGTGTTGAGTCCCCACACCTGTTGAGTCTGTTGGCCATGCGTGTCGCAGGCTTCCCAAACGGTATCGACCACCCAGTAGGTGCAGGACGGTTCTCCGATATATTTAAACCATTCTATGGCTTTGATCCGGTGTATGAATTTTTCTATAGCGGCCTGTTGCGAAGCATTCCAAAGCATGGCATTTCTCTTTTTTGTGATGTGACAAAGTTAGGAAAAAACCGATAATGGTTTAAACTATGGGGCGTAAAATAGCCTAATGAGCTACACTTCCTCGCATATCCGCATTTCCATTCCCTTATAAACCACTACGATTTTATGCAGACGGGTGTTGCCCACGGCTCGTTTCACTGTGTCGGCAGCGGCATAGCGGTCGGCTTGGGCGATGGCTTTCCGGCGGAGTTCCTCGACCCGGTTTTCCGGATCGCGGTATTTGGCATACTTCAGTTCCACGATATAGCTATGTGTCATGTCCGGGTAAATTTCCAGCAGAGGGCAAAGGAAAATATCGGCATAGCCGGCCTGGGTGTCCTGTTCCGAAATGGGAAGGTAGAAGCGGTTTTGTGCCGTCATGGCTAAGGTGAAGCCGTGGACAAAAAATTCACCTTTTTGTTTGTCGCGTTGTGAGGCGTACCGTTTGAGGCAGTCGGCAATATACCCGAAATAGGCCTGCCAGTCGCCCTCATAAGCGAGGCGACCGGAGAGTTCGTTTTTTTCATAACTGCTGAAGCTGAGATCGGCTTCGTTATAGGTGTTGAGTAGATACGTATAAAGTTGTTCCTGGACGACTTGATTGGGGATGGTCAGTTTAGTCTTACCTTCGTGCAACCCGCTGATGGTAAGCATTCCGAAATAGTAGAGGAGGCTGACAAAATTATCCGGATCGGTGATACTGACGGCCGGAAAGCTTTCCTTGAGGGTATCGGTAATAAAACCGTTGCTGACCAATGTCTGGATGATGGAGGCGTCGTGAGCAAACTCTTTATCCTTGCGGATGAGCATACGCAGCTTCTCGTAGTCGATGCGGATGTTACTCTCTATCATGTTCTGAGGCGCTTTGCCGTGCATGATGTAATTTTTGACGAAGTAGAGCACCATATTGGAGTTGAACATAGTGGTTTCGCCATAGCATTCCTGCGCAAAGCAGTAATTGTCGTACCAGGGCCTCATGATTTCCAGCAGTTCGTCGACGGTATGCTTAAAGGGACTGTTTGTCGAATAGTAAGTCAGCATTTCACGCACTTCCTTTTCCGTGAAACCCATCATTTCGTTAAAATCCGGAGAGAGGGAATAGTTGGTTCCGATGTTGAATCCACTGGTGAGGTCGTCCATC
>CAJKZL010000172.1 GCA_905204385.1 uncultured Odoribacter sp.
ATCCAGCAGACTAAAATAGGAGACCGACATCAGTTCAATGTAATAGATTTCCACCTGATTTCAAGACTTTGTTCAACAAAATATGAAATTGCTTTTTTCCTTCGGTGTTATAGAAGGAATCCGTGACTTACGGCTAAACACTTCGTGTCCATCGGTAGCATCCAGAATGATTAATGCATTTTGTTCTTTTCCCTGAGCTGCATAATCGTTTCTTATGACACTACAGACCAATCGATTATTCTTATCTATCGAAATACTGTGTATATTATGCGGGATACCTTTCAAGGTACGGATAGGATTTAAAGCAGTATCGCAAACTTCTATTTTTCCTAAAATATTATCATACAGGAACAATTCATGGGTCTCCTTATCGATATCAAAATCCATGATTTGCAAAAATTCCTGAGGTCCCCGTCCATGCCTGGCTAGTTTATTCACATATTTTCCGGTCGCATCAAATTTGTACAAGACATTATCGCTATTAATAAAAATATTTCCATCAGCTACCTTAACATTCATGGTATAGGCATTCAACAGCGCTTCCCCAGAGGTTTCCAGGGCGATATAGGACAGGCTATCACAAATTTCACTTAGGTTAAACCTGGACTCCTTAGCGTATAAACTTTCTGTCAAATCGATACACAACTCCTGATCTGCCTGCGGGTCAGCACATCCCCCCAGCAAGCACACTACAATAACAATACAGCGGAATTTCATATTACTATTTCCCGGTCAATAATTTATGCGCATAAATAAATAATTAAATAGAAACCAGCAAAAAAAACTATAGCAAAAACCATAGCATTTATTCACACCTCAGCCCTTCATAACAAATGGCCGTTGTTTTCTTTATTAGGGAAACAGGAAAATAATAGCCCTGTGGAGAAAAGATATGCCCCGACGACAGAATAACGGTAAGAAACAAGGGTTATGCGTTTGCCAATGGCGAAAAACCATTGGCAAACGGCCGAATCAGTAATTATCCGGGAAGAGTTCGAAATATGCTTTCGGATGCAGGCAGGAAGGACATATTTCGGGAGGAGTCTTGCCTACATGCACATATCCGCATTTGCGACAATACCAGCGGACTTCCTCGGGACGGGAGAACACCAGGTTTTCACGGATATTCTGCAACAATTTCAGATAACGCTTTTCGTGCATTTTTTCCACTTCCGTCACGTATTTAAACGTGGCTGCAATTTTCTTGAATCCCTCCTCCTCGGCGATCTTTCCGAAGGTAGGGTATAAATTGAAAGCCTCATCATGCTCACCATCGGCAGCTTCAATCAGATTATTGGTTGTATCGAGCAATGCGCCGGCAGGATAGGCTGCCGTAATCTCCAGCATGCCCCCTTCCAGATAGCTGAAGAAGCGTTTGGCGTGCATCTCTTCCTGCGATGCCGTTTCGTAGAATATGCCCGCAATCTGCTCATAACCTTCCCTTTTGGCTATCTCGGCAAAAAAAGTATAACGGTTTCTTGCCTGCGATTCTCCGGCAAATGCTTTAAGCAAACTTTTTTCCGTCTCCGTACCTTTAATCATTTTATCCATATTATTAAAATTTAGAATAAGTAATTAAAACTTGTACGGCCTATGTCAAAAAAAGTTTAAAAATCACTCGAACAAAAAACCGTCCCCGTACATCGGGCGGGTAGGATACTCATGCTCGAAGAAGAAATAATCCTTGCCGAAAGCCGGTTGCAAATCACTGAACCAGGTGGCTTTCGGATGATAAGCTGCAAAAAAGGGAATGTCCACCCATTTCGGGTTACGTCCCTGAATAAACCGCAGGACAAACACTTTCTCACCCTTCACTTCGGTCACACCCAACACCTGTATTTTTCCGGCTTCATAACTCATGCTCGGCCCGCGGACCGTCCGGCAAATGCCGCTGACCTGACTATAAGCTTTGCGGAAAATCTCCCAGCATTGCCCCAGGGGAATCTCAAAATAATGCTTGGCTCCGGTATCGCGGGCAATAAACATATAATAGGGGATGCAATTCAGATCGACCTGTTTGCGCCACATTTCCGACCATACGTCCGGATCGTCGTTGATATGCTTCAGCAAAGGCGATTGAGTGCGGATCTGTGCGCCGGTGTTGCGGATCCGCCGGATCGCTTCCTGCACTGCAGGGGTCGACAACTCCACCGGATGGTTGAAATGCGCCTGGAATGCCAGGTTTTTACCTGCCCCCACCACCCGCTCGAACAATCGTAAGACATCGTCTGCATCCGGATCCGACAAATAGCGGTAAGGCCAATACGCCAAAGATTTCGTACCGATCCGGATGGTATGGATATGTTGGAGTTCGGGCTGAAGCAAAGGCTCGATGTAAGCCGCCAGTAAACCGGCGTTCATCGTCATCGGATCGCCTCCCGTGAACAAAACATCCGTCACTTTGGGATGAATCCGGAGATATTTGACCAATAATTCCGTTTCCTGCATGGCGAACCTCAATTCACTCATTCCGGTAAATTGCGGCCAGCGGAAACAAAAAGTACAGTAAGCATGACAGGTCTGGCCCTGAGCCGGAAAAAACAACACCGTTTCCCGGTATTTGTGCTGGATGCCTTTCAAACGGATATTTCCCAGCATGGGTACATTGTGTTCCTGGCCCGCAGGATTCGGATTCAAAGTCAGGCGGATCTGCCTGACCGCATCCATCAGTTCATCCGGACCGGCCTGCTTCTCCAATAGCTTATGGACTGAAGCATAGTGTTTGCGCGACAGCATCTCCCGGCGGGGAAAATTCAGGGTGAAGATGGGGTCCGAGGCCGTCTTATCCCAATCGATCAACTCTTCGACCACATAATTATTGGTTTTGAAAGGCAAAACCCTTCCTACCACTTCTATAGCCTGCAATTCCTCTTCCGACAAGCAGGAGATTTGAGGAATATGCCGGTAATTTCCTAATCCATAGGCCCGATAAGTTTTTTTCATTCTGCTCTGTTTACAATGTTAGACAATAATTCCTGTACTCACAAAGGAGACGGCAAGCCGACCCTTGTCGATGACAAGAGCCACCATACGCATATTAACCTCTCATGTCAACACTCCGATAAGAACCCACATCCATACGACAGCCCGGAAGGGCCACTTTAAGCGAAAGCGTTACAATTTACAAAAATTTATCGGAACGACCTAAATTTCGAGGAATAAACAAACCTAAAAAATTCAATTACTCCCTCCAATACACTGATATTCAAAGAAAAAGGGAGGCCTATTTCTTAGCCCCCCTTCCATCAGAACAACATAAATACAATTCTTATTTCATAATCTGCATGAATACCGCATCTCCTTTATAAGGATAAAAAGAAATGTCGGTGGCCGCCCAATTCTTCAGGTCGGGTTGCATGTCTATCGCTTTAGACAAGGCTACAGCCATTTCTTTGGTGTTTTTGGTCCTTGCTGCAGCAACAGCCATCAAGTAATAATCTACCGCATTATTCATTTTGATTTTACGGAAAGTTTCCAGAGCAGCATTATTATTATTGTTCATCAATTGGGCATAAGCCAGATTGATGTTCGGCATCTCTTTCAGGTAAGGAATCGCTTTGGCATATTCGCCGTTCTGCATCAAGATCAAGCCCATATTATAGCGGGCTTCCTTGCGCACTTTAGCCTTATCGAAATATTGTGCAGCTTCGGTTTTGTGGCCCATTTGAGCGTGGATGACACCTAAATTATTGTTTACCGTAGCATCCTGGTGCAGGACAATAGCCGATTCCAGCAATTTCTGCGCTTTTTTGTATTCCTTGTTTTCAATAGCTACCACAGCCAGGTCGTTCAGCAATTGCCAGTTGGTCTGACTCGTTACGGCCGGCGTTTTCTCATTCAGTTGAGGAACAAAATAAGTCAGTTGTACATCTTCCTGTACCGTAGTGGGAACAGTATAGAATACGAAAAAGTCGGCACGGCGCAAAACAGGCAGTATCGTATTTTTCAACTCGGGAACTTTAGCAATATAGGAATCCAGTACACGGTTGCGGGCAGCAGCATTAGGAGCATTTTTCAGATCGGATACAATCTGCTTCTTGTTGCCGATATTGGAGTCTTCTATCAGCATATACAAGCCCGGCCAGTTCTCGCTCACCGTTTGTTGAACCACGAATTTGGGATTTCTGGACATCGGGGTATTCGCCAGCTTCAGATCCTTCTCAAAAAAATTCCGGGCTGCGCGGAAACGGTTGTTCGCCAACGTTTTATTCAAACGTTCCGCCCCTTCCGGCGAATTGGATACATAGATATACATATTGGTAATCGTTGCATTCTTGTTGGCCAGCACTTTATCCATAGCCTTGGCAGCCTGGGTCATCACGGCGGAATGTTGCTCGGTAGAGGTTATCGTTGAACTTCCCAGCGGAAACATCACATATCCGCTCACGATGCCCACCTGAGCAGCCGGAACATCCTGCACAAAAGTTTCGGTCATCGCCGGTACATATTCTACTCCATTCATGGTGAAAGCAGGTTGCTGCCATACTTTGATTCCATTTTTATTCAATATAACCGGACTCAGCATAAACGATTTATGTCCGCGGATCGCTTCGATATCGGCCCACAGGACTCCGTTTTCCATGCCAGGCTTGTAATTGAAGGTGAATTTCTGGGTAAATTGGGCGCCGTTCTTGTAGCTGACAATAGGATAGTTTGCTCCCTTGACTTTCTCTCCCTGCAAGAACATCGGCTTCAGGTTCACCATCTGGGAACCATACTGAATCTTCGGAGTGATCTTCAGAATCATTTTCTTATCGAACTGTTTGGGAGAAAATTTAATCGTATAATCAAAGTTAACCACCCCGTTTACAGATTCTAATTGCTCCGGACTCACTTTCCCTACAACGGCCGTTTCGATCACATCCTTCTGTAATTTCTTCATCGAATTACATCCGGCCATGAAAAACGACATGGCCAGTAAAGCGATGCCTGCCATAAATAATGTACGTTTCATACCTTTTGTTTTTAGTTTAACTTATTGGTTTAGTTCATTTTTTCTATTACCTACCTCTTTTAACGCAAAGTACAGCCGAAAGTTTCTGGCAAAGGGAAAAATGATGAACGACTAACGATGAATGATGAGCGATGAACGATAGAGGAAGAGGAACAGGAGGCAAGGTAAGCAGAAATAGGTCTGACCCCGATAATTATTCGCTTTTTAAAGTTTCGATAGGATTAAGCCGACAAGCTTTGGATGAAATATAACTGATCGGTAACAACATGATCCCTATGGCAAGCAAACTTCTGCAACACATCGTACAAGACCGACATCAAAAAAACATGGAAATCGAAAATTGTAAAAATAGAAGGATCTTCTGCAAAAACGATACATTCCTGCCTTGAAAAGTGCTTCTTACCACTTCGATGGCAGAAAAACCGGACATATAAAAGGCCGGATAAGTCCCAGCCGATAAAAAAGTAAATAAGATGATGCCGGGATAAAAAAAATACAGCCCCGGAGAATTAAGATCCAAGATCAGCGGGTAGCGTTTTCACACCATAGGGAAAACCTCAGAACCTTGCGGCTCTGAAGTAAGCATCTTCCCTTTATCAAATCATCGGTTTATGCCGACGTTTGTAATTTTCTATCCGAATATCTCGTTCTTCCTGGGAAAGACCGGCCGGAAATTCGAAAGTTGTCCGGTTACTGATGGCGACATGCTCCACCTTACCGACTCTTTTTTTATGATCCTTGATAGCATTTTCTATCGCTTGAGCCGACGACTGCTTTTCAGGACGGCTGACATCCTCTTTTCCCATATCAAAATTATATTAGCGATTATTGATTATTATTCCTAAACAAACTGTCAGCCAAGAAAAACATTATCCCTGATCGAACAGACAGATATTTACTGCATTCATTCCTCTTTTCCCCCGCTCCAGATCAAAGGTGACAATATCGTTTTCGGCCACATCGGCAATGACATTATTCACGTGAAAAAAATATTTTTCCGTTCCTGCCAGGTCTTTGATAAAGCCATAGCCTTTCAGGGTATTGAAATGTTCAACCCGGCCTTTGAGCGCTTCGGGTGCTTCCTGCTTCGGTGTAGAAATCGTAATCTCCTCCGGCTTAACTTCATTTTTCCGCTCACGGAGTTCAGGCGGAGTGTCGGTGATTCTTCCATTCTCATCGACATAGGCTATCATATCTTCAAAGCTGTTTACTTTACCCGCAGCTTTTTTTTCTTCTTTGCGATTTTGTTTTTCCAATCGCCGGGCTTGTTTCTTTTTCTCGTTTTCTCTTTTACCAAATGTTACCGGTTTCGCCATATATTACGTTTATTTTTCGGATTAATCTTGAATATAAGCGTTGCCTGACGACATACATGCAGGCAACTCCTTTGTTTTTAAGCGGAATATTCCGCACTCGGAAGCTTTTTTCCCATTAGCTTCTGGATATTATTCACCAACTTACGCTCCTCCAGTGAACAGAATGTCAATGCAACCCCATCATTCCCCGCTCTTCCGGTACGACCGATACGATGGACATAGGTCTCCGGCACATCCGGAAGGTCATAGTTAATCACCAACGGCAATTCATGAATGTCGATTCCCCGGGCTGCAATATCGGTGGCAACCATCACCCGCGTTTTGCCCGATTTGAAATTTCCCAGTGCCGACTGCCTGGCGGCCTGGCTGT
>CAJKZL010000173.1 GCA_905204385.1 uncultured Odoribacter sp.
ATAAATATAGATTATCTTCGGCTACCACCGAGAGGAGAATTCGGAACAGGAATATCGCGATTACGTGATGGAAGAAGAAATGAGCCGTTTGCTCGACCAGGCGATCGAGGCCCTTCCCGTGCAGTGCCGGAAAGTAATTTTATTATTGATGAAAGGAAAAAAAATCTCGGAAGTGGCCGCTGAAATGAATATTTCAGTAAACACTGCCAAAACTTACAGACTGAGAGCCATTGAAATCCTCCGGGAAATCCTGCAACAATTCCCGTCCTTATTATGGCTCGTTCTGTTCAGAATAGAAATATAAAATCCCTTTTTTCCAAAAAGTTCAAAAATCCTGTCACCTGATTTAAAAATCGCGGGTTATAAACTAAAACCTGCGAGATATGGAAGATGCAAGCACTTATCAACATTATACTGCCCTCATATTCAAAGAGCAGTTGGCGATCATAACCGAAGCCGAGAAACGTGAACTCACCGACTGGCTTGAAGCAGCCCAGGAAAACCGGTCCATTTACGAACGGTTGAATAACCGGGATTTCGTACCGGATATTCAGTATTATCGGCATATCGATATCGAAAAGGGACTGAGGACCTATCGCCGGCGCCATCCGGTAGCCGCCACTCCAAGGCCATTCCTATGGCGGAGCGTCGCCGCTGTCCTTGTTTTGCTCGCAGGCCTTTCGGTTTACTACACCTTCCGCACGACGGGCGAGGACTTCTCCGATCTCATTCGTCCCGGATCCCCCAAAGCTGTACTGGTTTTAAACGATGGCAGCGAAATAAACCTGGAAGATCCCAGAGTGGTAGAGATATCGGGCGACACAGTTTTCAATTCCGGCACTCAGATCAATTACCGCTCATTGAATAAACCCCGGAATCCTGCAAGACATGAAGGAATGCATGAATTAAGAATCCCGCGCGGAGGAGAATATCTTCTTCAACTGGAAGACGGAACCCGGATAAGCCTGAATTCACAATCCACCATCAAATATCCGGTTCGGTTTGCCGGCGGGGAACGGGTGGTTTATCTGAAAGGGGAAGCTTATTTCGAAGTAGCCAAAGACAGTATCCGCCCTTTTCGGGTGGTAACGGACAGGGATATCGATATCGAAGTTTTAGGCACTTGCTTCAATGTCAAAGCTTATGAAGACGAAGATGTGGTGGAAACCGTACTCGAAGAAGGGTCCGGCAGGATGAAGGTACCCGGAGAAAGCGTCGTACTTGCGCCGGGAGAACGCAGTGTATTCGATCGGGCGAAGAGGGAACTAAAGACTGAAAAAACCCGGACACAGCTCTATACGGCATGGAGAAAAGGCCAATTTGTCTTCGATGACGAACCGGTGGAATCGATTTTGAATAAACTGTCGCGTTGGTATAATATCGATGTCTTCTATGAAAATCCCACAGCGAAAAGGATGTTATTCAACGGTAACCTGCAAAAATACGACGATATCCATAAAATACTCAACGCTATAGAAAAAGCCGGAAAAGTAAGATTCAAGATTCAAGGCAAGCTGCTGACCGTGTATTGCAGTGAGTAATTATCAACTAAATACAACTTTATGAAAAAAAGATTTCTATCATTTACCGTCTGTGGATTTCTATTGTTTTCCCTCTCCTGCTCGGATGACGAAACAATAACCCATTCAGGAACGCTGTCCCTTTACGGGGAAAAATATTCCCTGCAACAGGGAGGAATATGGCAGGACGACAATAACCTGGTAATCAGAGCAGAGGACTATGTTTTTGTGGACCGCTACCGGTTGAACGATCAGGATTATAGCGACACCGTACGCGGGTTTACCGCCCAGGTGGAACAACGGCAAACGGGTAATTTCATCCTTTGCTTGTATGAGGAAAGCTTTCGCATCAGTGAGACTTTACAGTCTGCCAAAGGCAACGGCGCCTGCATCGGTTTTCATTTATCCTCCCCGGAGACCGACAGACTATCGCCCGGGAAATACACCTACAGCCTGAACAAAGAGGGATACACCTTTAAAGGTTATTCCGGTGCAGCCTACGACGCAACGAAAAATACCGAATTGAATGAATTGACGGAAGGGGAAGTCGACATCACTGAAAATGCCGGTATTTATCAGGTGGTGTTTCAATGCAAGACCGGTTTCGGAGGAACGGTTACGGGACAATATACGGGCAGGCTAAAGCTTTTCGACGTAC
This sequence comes from uncultured Odoribacter sp., assembly GCA_905204385.1. Next base: position 2,179 of record CAJKZL010000173.1, read on the forward strand.
GCCGGAATGCGGATGTGGTGACAACCTATCCGGATATTAAGCTAGAGGCGCTATACGACACGGTTACCTTTATGGATGAGGGCATAGAAAAAAAAGAACCGGATTATTTGCGGGGAACGGCCTTTCTGATGTCATCCGGGCAAACGGCTCTTTCAGCCAGGGATTGCGCCGGACTGGGCGCAACAAGCCGAAAAAATGTAGATATTGCACTGGTCTACGACCAAACGGACCGAACAGTTTATTTCGAATCCCCGATACGGATGAGAAGTCTGTTGTGGCACAATACTTTCGAAAACTATAATTTTGATTTGCCTTGCCACACCAAGTATATGAAAGCTCCAGCAATGACCGATTCGGATTTCGAGCATATAACCGATAAAAAAGATTTCGCAATAGAAATAAAAGAAGAAAAAGTAAAAATTCCGGTAGGCACATCGGTCCCTGTCTTTCTGTACGTGGAAACAGGGCTGGGAGAAATCGGCGTCATCCGGGTGAAAAGAGTAACGCCCGAAGGCAGGGAAATAGCTGCCGGAAAAGAATATCCCGTGAATCCCAATGTGATTATGGATATAAAATTTCCAAAAACCTATTCGGAATCGAAGATAAGATAAGCCCACACAGTGATAATGCTTAAAATCAAAAACATGAAAAATAACAATATCGTGCCCATACCCTGCAAAAGTTTATGGAGTAAAGTCAAAATCTTCACTTTACTGTGGCTTTCGGTGGGCATTCATCCCCTGACTGCAGCCGTATACGCACAAGATGAAAAAGTAAATCTTACGTTTAAAAATGCCGGCTTAAAAGAGATTCTCAATGAGATAAAATCTCAAACACAATATGATTTTGTATATAGCCCGAACGAGGTGAATGCCGATCATAAGGTGAGCCTTAACCTGAGAAATGCCGATCTGAAGGATGCTCTTAAAATCTGCCTGGAAGGGCTGGGAATAGATTATATCATAGATGACAAAATTATCATTCTGCAAAAACAGAAAACGGAACGGGAAACGACAAAACAACAACAAGAAAAGCTTGTCAAAGGGAAAGTGACCGATCGAAAGGGCAATCCTTTGCCGGGAGTGACCGTCTCTATCCAGGGAACGACAATTGGAAACGCTACCGATAAGGAAGGAACATTTTCATTGCGGGTTCCGGATACCCAGGACCTGGAATTGATCTTTTCTTTTGTCGGCATGAAAACGCAGGTCCACCGGGTAAAAGGGGACCAGGAAATTCATATCGTCATGGAAGATGAAATATCCGCCCTGGAAGAAGTGGTGGTGACCGGTATGGAAGTTATTAAAAAAGACCGCATGACCGGAAGCGCAAAGGTCATTACGGCAAAGGACCTGAAAACCCAGGGTCTCACTTCCATAGATCAAATCCTCGAAGGAATGGTCTCAGGCCTGAACAGCACTACGCTTTCCGGAGCCCCCGGCACACGAGCCAAAATAACCATACGCGGAGAAAACAACCTGAGCGGTCATACAGAACCTTTGTGGATAGTCGACGGGCTCCCCTTGCTGACCGGTGTACCTGAAAATAATACCGGAGATTATGCCGGGACCATCATGCAGGATGGAGTGGGAAATATCATGCCCGAAGATATCGAATCGATAACCATATTGAAAGATGCTTCGGCAGCTGCCATTTATGGTGCAAAAGCAGCAAACGGAGTTATTGTCGTCACGACGAAAAAAGGCTTTCGTTCCAAAACCCGCTTCAACTACAGCGGAAGCTATAATATAGCCGTTGCCCCGGCCATGCGGATGGATTTTATGAATGCGGAGGAGAAATTACAATACGAAACGGCCATTATGGATAACTTCGGACTGGCCAGCGCACATAAGGCCGGACGGGGAGGACGCCTTTATAAACAAATGTACGATGGGTATATCACTCCCGCCGCTTACCGGGCGGAATTGAAACGATTGGGAAACGTCGATACCGACTGGTTTAAAACCCTTTTCCGGACAGCACATTCACAATCCCATAGCCTCAGCCTGCGGGGAGGTTCGGAAGAGATGACCTACTATACTTCCGTCAACTTCCAGCAAAAAAACGGCATCCTTCGTCCGAACACTTATTCTAATGCCGGAGCTTTGATAAAACTGGACTACCGGCCGGTGAAAAACCTGATTCTTGCCTTGGATATATCCGCCAATGTCCGCAAAAACCGGGATCAGGCAGCGGCCGTAAATCCGTTTAACTACGCCGTATTTGCCAATCCCTACGAGCAGCCTTACGACGAAAACGGAAATTATGCTGCGGATTTGAGTTATCTGGGGGGCAATTACACCGAATCGACCCCATCGGGCTATAAATATACCGACTTCAACATCATGCGGGAAATGGAGGAGACCCGATTGTCACAGGACGGACTGGACGTCAGCCTCACTTTCGATGCCCGTTACGAAGTAGTGAAAGGCTTGACCCTGGAATCGATCATCCGTAAAGGGGTAAGCTATAATACCGAAACAACGGAAATCGGTCAGGATACCTATACTTCCTATGCCAAAGAGGCTTTTGCCCGCAAAGCCTATCCGGGACAAGACGTCATGTCGTCCGAATACAATAACGGAGAACTGTCGGAAAGATCGGGCTAGAATATCAATTGGTCCATCCGTAATCAAATCGATTATTCCTTCCACATCAGAAATAATCACCTTTTCAGCGTATTGGTAGCCAATGAAGTGACTTCCAAAAAATTCAACAACTTCGGCTACACCTCGCCTATTTATTTTTCCGATTACCGGATTACAGGGATCCCCGCCTTTGAAAAAGAGGTGAGCTATAAGGATATGCGGGATGTGATCGCCGGGATGTTCAACACCTCCGACGGTCAGGACCGTACCGTGTCATTCCTTGCTTCTTTACGTTATGGTTATAAAGACCGCTATGTGATCAACTTTAATTATCGCGCCGACGGTGCGGATGCTATCGGAGAAACAAACCGGTTTACCCCGCTCTGGTCCCTGGGGCTACGGTACAATCTGCACAAGGAGAAATTCTTTAAAAATGACATCGTGAGTGAACTCTCTTTACGCGGTTCCTACGGATACACCGGAAACATAGACCGTACAGCCTATCCGTTCTCTACGATCTCTTTCGGTACAAATACCTACGAAGGAAACCGGTATGTAACGGAATTCAATTATCCCAACCCCTCGGTGAAATGGGAAAGGAAACTGGACCGTAATCTGGGTATCGATGCCTCCTTCTTCCGGAACCGGGTGAACGTGACCGTGGATTATTATTCCAACCGGACAGAAGATGTCCTGGAAGACCTGACGATCCCCTACTCCACCGGTCGCAACTCGGTACGGGCCAACGGAGGCATTGTCGAAAACAAAGGACTGGAATTTTATCTGAATGTCCGGTGGGTGCACGATACGGAATTTACCTTCAGTACATCGGTCAATTTTTCACGCAACAAGAACGTCATCAAACGTTCGCAGCATACCTACGATTCATATGCCGACGCCATAAAATCGAAAGTGTCTAAAGGTGGGATTATCAATGTCATCGGCAAGGAAACCGGAGCCATATACGGCTGGAAAGTGGCAGGAGTAAATCCCCTGACCGGAAATCCGCAGTATTACCTGACCGACGAAGGCAAGCGGGCATACGCTGCATTCCTCGACGCCTGGGATACCAATTCCCAATCTATGAAAGATTACTACCGCAACAACGGCATTGTAACTTCGCTCGACCGTATACCGGAGTATGTGGATTATATCAGGGACGATAACCGCTCCTACAGTTTTATGATGCCCTCCATGCAATATCTGGGCCGGTCCAATCCCTTGTATGTCGGTGGCTTCAATACTTATTTCAGGTATAAGAACATCGAGTTTTCAACTCAGTGGACGTTTAAAACCGGCCATATCATTCCTTCTTTCGACGACCTGAAAAATGCACCCAATAACGGAAACGGAGCTGCTGCAGGATATTCCAGCGATCTGGATGTATCGGGCACCAACCGTTTGCGTAAATACCTCGCTTTCTGGCAGGCGCCGGGCGACGTGACCGACATTCCGCGTTTAGTCACTTCGGGCAATGATTAATGGGCCACTCTATATACCACCGACGATTATGAAAAGGGGGATTACCTGAGAATGACGAATCTATCCCTGAGCTACCGTCTGCCGTCAGAGCTGGTGCAACGTTTCGGAATGAACAATATGTCTCTGTCCTTCAATGCACGCAATCTGCTGACTTTCACCAAATACCGGGGTCTGGACGTCGGTTCGGGAGGAGCTTTTACCTATCCGGTATCCAGAGAGTTCAATCTTAAATTATCTGTTGGATTTTAAAACTGTAAATCATGAAAATAATTTATAAAATAGCGATCCTTGTTGCCTGGATGTGCCTGCTTACGGGATGCCAGCATTTTCTGAACATCCAGCCCCGCAATTCTAAAGTGGTCAGCAGTATCGAAGACTACCGGGAT
>CAJKZL010000174.1 GCA_905204385.1 uncultured Odoribacter sp.
CGATCTTAAGACGACGGAATAGGGTTTCCGCCTCACCGCTTCCGTCAATTGTCCTCCTTCATCATACCCGACATATCCCGGAGGCGCCCCAATCAAGCGGGACACCGAATGTTTCTCCTGATATTCCGACATATCGATCCGGGTCATTTGTGACTCGTCGTCAAACAAAAACTCCGCCAGTGCCTTTGCCAATTCGGTTTTTCCCACTCCGGTAGTCCCCAAAAAGATAAACGAACCTATCGGCCGCCGGGCATCCTGCAAGCCGGCCCGGTTACGCCTTACGGCATCGGCCAATGCAGCAATCGCAACCTCCTGTCCCACAACCCTTCTGTGAAGCTCTTCTTCCAGATGAAGCAATTTAGTCCGTTCGCTTTGCATCATCCGGTTCACCGGAATGCCGGTCCAACGCGAAACAACGCCGGCAATATCGTCAGCAGTCACTTCCTCGCGGATCAGGGATTCTCCGTGCTTCATGTCCGCCAGCTTCTTTTTCACTTCTTCGATCCGCAACTCGGCTTCTTTGATTTTTCCATACCTGAGCTCGGCTACCTTTCCATAATCGCCTTCCCGTTCGGCCCTGCTGGCTTCAAATTTATACTGCTCGATGGCGTCTTTATTTTTCTGGATTTCATCGATCAGCGAACGCTCGGACTCCCACTGGGCCCTAAGTTTTGTCCGTTCTTCATTCAAGTCGGCCAACTCCTTATGAATCTCATCCAGTTTTTTGCTGGTCCCTTCCCGCTTCAAAGCCTCCTTCTCGATTTCCAACTGCTGAATCTTCCGGTCCAGTTCATCGATCTCCTCCGGGACGGAATTCATTTCCAGTCGTAAACGGGCTGCCGCTTCGTCCACCAGGTCGATAGCCTTATCCGGCAAAAAACGATCGGAAATATATCGGTGCGACAACTCCACCGAAGCAATGATGGCATCATCGGTAATCCGCACCTTATGATGGTTTTCATACCGTTCCTTCAATCCCCGCATGATACTGATAGCGCTCATGACGTCCGGTTCCTCGATCATCACTTTTTGGAAACGGCGTTCCAACGCCTTGTCCTGTTCGAAATATTTCTGATACTCATTCAAGGTAGTGGCACCTATAGCCCGAAGGTCTACTCTGGCTAAGGCCGGTTTCAAAATATTGGCAGCATCCATCGCCCCTTCGGATTTACCGGCTCCCACCAAGGTATGTATTTCATCGATAAACAGAATAATCTCCCCTTCCGAGGCCAGCACTTCGTTTACGACCGCCTTCAGCCGCTCTTCAAACTCTCCTTTATACTTAGCCCCTGCAATCAAAGCCCCCATATCGAGTGAAAAAATTTGCTTGGAGGACAGGTTCGTCGGCACATCCCCGTTGACAATCCGCTGTGCCAAGCCTTCCGCAATGGCAGTCTTGCCCACTCCAGGCTCACCGATCAGAATGGGATTATTTTTCGTACGCCGATCACAGGATCCAATTTGCCACTCCGAGCTCGTTCGTTCAAATTGATGGCATAACGTCCTAAAGCATCGTAGCTGTCTTCGGCCGATTGGGAATTGACCTTCGATCCCTTTCTCAATTCCGCAATCGCTTCCCTAGCTTCCTTCTCCGTCATACCGCTGTCCTTTAACAGTTGGGACACTTGATCCCGGGTATCCAACAACCCCAACAAAATATGTTCCAGGGATACATACTGATCGCCCATTTCCTTAGCCAGGCGTGCAGCCTTTTCCAAAGCTTTATTACTGTCGCTGGACAGATAGGCTTCCCCGCCCGAAACTCTGGGATAACTGTCCACAATCCGATCCAAAGCAGCCAACAATGTGTGACTGTTTACCCCCAATTTATTAAAAATAAACTGAGTGATATTCTCACCGGCATGGATCACTCCTTTCAACAAATGACCCGTTTCTATGGCCTGTTGCCCCTTACTCTGTGCAAGCTGCACCGCCTGTTGCAATGCTTCCTGCGATTTAATCGTATAATTATTGGTATTCATATGCTTACATTCTCCTTTCTGCGGTTTAGGGATACAAAACTTATACCGATTCACAAGATGAAAGGTTTCAAAGATTTTTTTACAGTTTATTCGCCAAATTGACATAATTAAAACAATCTCAACAGACAAAACGACAGTTCAAAGAAAAAACGACCTATTTCCATATTATTTTTTAACTTTGTCCTGTGTTTACCCTCTTCTATCCAAACCGAATATTTAAATATCAAAATATGAAAAAACTATTCTTGCTCTTTCTGGGATTAGGATTTACTTTCCTGTCGTCCGCTCAGCATCTGATCCCTTCTCCTTCCAAAATCGTAGTATCGTCCAAAGGCAGCTATCGCATCTCACCCTCGGAATCCATTTGCATCTCCGATTCCGCCTTATATGCCGAAGCGCAGGAATTACAACAGATAATCAAAAAAAGAAGCGGATGCTCAAGCCGGATCACCGTTTCTTCCTGTCCCAGCAAAAAACAAATCTGTCTGAGTCTGGATTCCACACTCACCGAACAGGAAGGTTATACGTTGTCCATTACCCCTAAATATATCCGTATCGCAGGAAAGACGAGGGCAGGGATATTCCATGGCATTCAAACCTTCGATCAATTGTTGCTAGGCGACGGAGGTCAGCAACTTCATACCACCCTGAATTGCCTGGAAATAGAAGATGCTCCCCGCTATGGCTACCGGGCCCTGATGCTCGACCCCGCCCGACATTTTATTCCTCTCGCAGAGGTAAAACGATTTATCGACCTGATGGCCCGATATAAATTCAATACCCTCCAACTCCATCTGACCGACGATCAAGGCTGGCGGGTAGAAATCAAGAAATACCCCGAACTTACCCGCAGGGGAGCTTTCCGCAACCCGGCAGGCGGAAGCCAGGGACCGGACAACGGCTTTTATACCCAAGAAGAATTAAAGGACCTGATCGATTATGCCGCTGCCCGGCACATCGAAATCATCCCGGAATTAGATATTCCCGGACACACCGTTGCAGCGATTTATACTTATCCTTCATTAGGCTGCCCGCTTCCCGACAGCCTCCCCATTCGGTTCGGGGAAACGGCCGACCGCACTTTATGCGCTTCAAGCGAACAAGTATATGAATTTTATGCCCAGGTACTGCAGGAAATCAGTATGCTCTTTCCTTCTAAATATATCCATCTGGGAGGAGACGAGGCGGTGATAGACAAAAATTGGGGCCGATGTCCGCACTGCCGCAAGCTGATGGATACCTTAGGATACCACGAAGTACGGGAATTAATGGGCTATTTTTTCGGCCGCATTCATCAGTTGGTGCAACAGCAGGGAAAAGAAATGATGCTTTGGTGTGAACTGGACAATGTTCGTTTGCCGGCTCATGAATTTTTATTTCCTTATCCGGAAGAAGCCGTATTGTTCACATGGAGAATGGGATTGACCCCTAAAACCATCGAACTGACCGGGAATGCCGGAATAAAGCTGATAGCCTCTCCCGGCGAACATTGCTACCTGGATTATCCACAATACAAAGGCGATCTGCCGGAATTCAGAAATTTGGGCATGCCCTTGCTGACCCTGGAACAGTCCTACCGATGGGATCCCGGCTACTGGCTGCCAGCAGAAAAGCAAAAACACATCATCGGGGTGGCAGGTTTGCTTTGGGGTGAAGCCCTACAGGACATCAACCGCATCACTTATATGGCTTATCCGAGAGCCCTGGCCCTGGCAGAAGCAGGATGGAGCAAAATGGAAAACCGGAGCTGGAACAATTTTAAAAACAATCTGGTGCCTCATTTGAGCGATCTGATGCGGCAGGGGATTAGTTTCAGGGTGCCGTTCGAACTCTACCGCCCCTAAAAACTCATTCCTCCCGGAATACATACGCCAATACATCGGCCACCACTCCAGGCTCGCCGACAATCAAGGGACCGGAAGTAAACAGGACCATCAGGCGTCCTTCTTTCATCAATCCCCAGCAGGCGCCCTGCTCCTTCTTTCCGGCTCTCCGGAAAGAAGGAGGGAGGGAAAGCAAACCCGATGGGTCTCCGGAAAAATCCATATACACAGCATCCGGCAATATCTTCCCGATTTCCCGCAAGGAAACTTTGGAAAGCTTCTTATCTCCGTTAATATGGAGAAAACCGCCGGCCAACAGATATTCCAGGAAAAGCGCTGTTTGCAAAAGCATAAAAGACGAGTCCTCCTCAGCAGCCAGAAAAACATAAGGATATCCGAAGATATCCTCGTCGTCGGCCGTTATCTCAACAGGTTTATCGGCTAAGCTCAGGTGCAGATTTTTATTGCAATATCTTATCGTTTCCCGCCAAAATAGCGGATTTGCTGCAGCCATTCCTTTTCCTTTCAGCAAAGCGATTTTAGTTTTAGTGCCCTGTCCCCAGAGCCAACGGGGAATCGTTATAAACAAAACAATCAATAAAACGATTTTCCAAATATGCTCCATGAGTTCAGGGCTTACAGACAAGGAAGGCCGGCCTCCGGTCCACCTTCCCCTTTATATTTTATTCATAAAATTCACACTATGGCAAGCAACAATCCCAGCCGTTTCCGTACGCAACCGGCTTGTCCCTAAAGTGACCGGAACGAATCCGCAGCACACTGCCTCTTCAACTTCCTTTTCGGAAAAATCACCTTCCGGCCCGATGAGGATCACGACATCCTCACCCGGATGATAAACCACATCCAAACGTTGCTTGTCTCCTTCGTGGCAATGAGCGATAAACCTGGACGTTTCACGGCAAGAAGAAACAAACTCCCGAAAATCCGTCATCGGATTCAATTGCGGCAAGTAAGCCTTCAAAGATTGCTTCATAGCAGCAATGATCACTTTTTCCAGTCTTTCCTCTTTCACCATCCGCCGTTCTGCATGTTCGGTATTCAGCAGAGTGATTTCATCGATTCCGATCTCCGTGCATTTTTCCAGCATCCATTCTATTCTGTCTATATTCTTGGTCGGCGCTATAGCTAAATGCAGGCGAAACGGCCTCATTCCGAATTTTTCCTTCTTACCGGTAACTTTCACGCTGCAGGCTTTGGCATCGGCATCTTCAATCTCTCCTGTATACCAATTTCCCTTTCCATCGACCGATACCATTACATCCCCCTCTTTAAAGCGGAGTACACGAATGCAATGTTTCGACTCTTCGGGATTCAATATATAATGGTCTCCTTCAATATCCGGCGTATAAAATAGATGCATAGGGTGAAATCAATTTACTATATTATTAAGATTGTGAAAATCCCCTGAGGGATACCCTGCAAAACTAATTGGTTTTCAACAAAAATAAAAATGAAATCTGCTATTTCTTGCGATAGCGGACGGTATGCCCTATTCTGCTCCGGGCCACTATTCCTTATCCCTCTCCTCAATGTTTTACGCTTACGTTCGTATTTAGTCTGACTTTTCTTTGTTTTTAAAAATTTTCTGTTTAATTTGTGAACCATTTTAAAACGTTTGAAACGAACCTTTAAACGAAAACCATAAAACTTATATCATGAAAACCTACAATCCTAACGAAATCAAGAATATCGCTCTTGTGGGCAGCGCCGGTTCCGGTAAAACCACGCTGGCTGAAGCGATGATGTATGAGGGCGGGGTCATCCCGCGCAGAGGTAGCGTAAGTGCCAAAAACACGGCCTCCGACTACAGACCTGTAGAGCAGGAGTATGGTTCTTCTGTTTTTCCAGCCGTCCTATATACCGAATGGAAAAACCAGAAACTCAACTTCATAGACACTCCGGGTGCTGATGATTTTGTCGGAGGAGTTATCTCTGCGCTCAATGTTGCGGATACGGCAGTCATGGGAGTCTATGCAGTGAGAGGGGTTGAAGTGGGAACCGAGATTATCAGCCGTCATGCTAAAACTCTCCATAAACCGATGATATTTGTCATCAATCAATTAGACCACGAAAAGGCCAATTTTGAACAAACCTTCGAACATGCCCAATCTTCTTTCGGGAAAAAAGTGGTTCTGGTGCAATATCCCGTTAATCCGGGCATCGGATTCAACCAGGTGGTGGATGTATTGTATATGGAAATGTATCAATGGAAACCGGAAGGAGGAAAACCGGACGTATTGCCTATCCCCGAAAGCGAGCAGGAAAAAGCCAATGAACTGCACAATATGCTGATCGAAGCGGCAGCGGAGAACGACGAAGGATTGATGGAACTCTACTTTGAAAAAGGCAGCCTTTCCGAAGATGAAATGCGGGCCGGAATCCGCAAAGGCTTGATCAACCGGGACATGTTTCCCGTATTCTGTGTTTCTGCAGAAAAAGATATGTGCGTACGAAGATTCATGGAATTTTTGGTAAATGTTGCACCCAGTCCCGATACTATGCCGGGGTTAACCACCAAGGACGGCCGTCTCGTGCCCTATCGGGTAGATGGGCCGACGTCCGCCTTCGTATTCAGCACCACTATAGAACAGCATTTGGGAGACATCAACTACTTTAAAGTGATCTCCGGCACTGTAAAAGAAGGAGAAGACCTGATCAATATGACCACGGGGTCCAAGGAGCGCATCGCTCAGTTGTATGCCGTCGCCGGCAAAAACCGGACAAAAATCACGGAACTGAGGGCGGGAGATATCGGAGCGACCGTCAAACTCAAAGGCACCAA
>CAJKZL010000175.1 GCA_905204385.1 uncultured Odoribacter sp.
CCGAAAGCCTCATACCAACTGTCGATATGGGGAAGCGCAGCATTCACCCTCCATCGTCCCAGGGAATGCACATCCATCTGAGTCAAGAACCGGATTTGCTCTTCCCGGATATTAGCAGCCCACACATTCGCATAAGAAAGGAAAAAACGTTGTTCGGGAGAAAATCCGTCTATTTTTTCCAGAGGCGCATTTCGGGTGGCATTGCGGAATGCCTGAAACGCTACTTGCAGTCCACCATGATCAGCAATGTTTTCTCCCAATGTCAGCTCTCCATTCGCATGTAGCCCGGGCAGCACTTCTATGGCATCGAACCAATCCACCAGCACTTTTGCGCGAGTTTTAAAATTTTCTGCATCTTCATCGGTCCACCAATCTTTCAGATTTCCATCCTTATCGTATAGACGTCCCTGGTCATCGAAACCATGAGTCATTTCGTGACCGATCACCACTCCAATCGCCCCATAATTGAAAGCATCGTCGGCCTTCATGTCAAAAAACGGGTATTGCAGGATTCCGGCCGGAAAACAAATTTCATTAGTAGTCGGATTATAGTAAGCGTTTACGGTTTGCGGAGTCATCATCCATTCCGTTTTATCCACCGGTTTGCCGGCCTTGGAGAGCATATAATCAAAATCAAAAACATTGGAGCGCACAATATTGTCCCAATACGAATCTTCCTGAATTTCGAGAGAGGAATAATCCCTCCATTTGTCGGGGTATCCCACTTTCACATAAATCGAAGACAATTTTTCCAAGGCCTTGGCTTTGGTTTCATCGCTCATCCAATGCAAGGCTTGAATACGTTCACCCAAGGCCTGTTGCAGATTGCCGACCAATTTCACCATCCGTTCCTTAGCGGCTGCCGGGAAATACTTTTCCACATACATTTGTCCCACAGCCTCTCCCATGGCCCCGTCCACGGTAGCCACCGCCCGTTTCCACCGGGGTTTCATATCCTTAACGCCGGACAACTCTTTCCCTTTAAACTCAAAATTTCCGGCAACAAAATCGTCGCTCAGGTAAGGAGCGGCAGCATCGATGACCTTCCATTTCAAATAAGCTTTCTGGGCATCCAAATCGGTCTTATTCAACATGTCGGCCACTTCTTTAATCGGTTCGGGCTGAGCCAGATTCAACTCTTTCACTCCCTGAAGACCGAGAACCGAGAAGTATACCTCCCAATCGATCCCCGGAATTTCCTTTTTCAATTCTTCGAGGGTCATCTTATGATAATTGGCATGGGGATCACGCAATTTTACTTTTTCGTAAGCAGCTTGCGCCAATCGGGTTTCGATGGCCATTACATCGGTTGCAGCTTGCTCCGCCTCTTTATCGGTATATCCGGCCAACATAAACATTTTCGCAATGTGCTGCTGATATTTCGTCCGTATTTCCCGACTGTGATCGTCCTCCTTCAGGTAATAATCACGGTCGCCCAAGCCCAAACCACCTTGATAGGTCTGGAGCAGATTCATGCTGCTATTCATGTCGTCCGCTCCGATATAGACTCCAAAATAGGGCTGGAACCCCTGTCGGGTCATTTCAGCGATCAACTTCGATAATTCCTTGCGGTCTTTAACATCAGTAATGCGGGCTAACTGAGGCGCTATTGGCTTCCATCCGTCCACATTCAATTTGCTGCTATCCATAGCCATATTGTAAAGGCTTCCGATTTTTTGAGTGATCGTCCCGGCATCGGCTTTTTGCCCAGCCATTTCCTCTATCAATCCTTTCAATTGTTCCCGGTTATTTTCGGCCAATAAGTCGAATGAACCGAAGCGACCGTATTCATCGGTCAACGGATGTGCTTTCATCCAGCCTCCACAGGCAAACTGATAAAAATCAGCATCAGGCGAAACCGTTGTGTCGAGATTCGCCATGTCGATTCCCCCTGTCTGCATCTCTTTCTTGCCATTACAGGCTACAGTCGCTAAAGTCAGGGCTAAAATAGGTAAATAAAATCTGGTGTTCATATAAAATAAGATTTTTGTCTGTACGATATTACTTTTGAGAAATAGTCTGGTAAGAATAGAGGCAGCAAAGCAGCAATCAAATGATTTTCACCATCTTACAAAACAAATTATACAACAATTCTTTTCGGAAAACAAAGGTATAATAATTCTCTAAAAGGCCAAACAAGCACAACTGAATTTGAAGGGAACCCTTCCGGAAAGCACAAACGGGACTTTTTGTTTTATACCAGATTTTCCCTTTAGCCATAATATATCCGAAGGCAGGAAAACTAATCTTGAGAAAATGGCGTCATCACTCCTCCCGACAGCCACCCTGACTGTTTATTCTGTCTGAAAATATGGCAAATACTTGGTTCAGAATCCAAAAGTGAAGCTCGTTAATACCCTACCCGCTGCATTCGAAAACATATCAACCAGCTCGGCTAAATTCATGCAAGTAAAAGCTACGATTGCCGTAATGACTACCATTAACAGAACCTGGACTAATAATTGTTGACCTCTTGTTTTCATGGCTAAAAGATTTAATTGTAAAACCACCTCTCTTTGCTTGTGTTAAATTTACGAAAACGTTTTCACATTAACAAGAGTTTAACAAAGAAATTTTAAATTTTAACATTTCAAGAAAAAGCCCGAGATTTCCTCCGGAAAAAGCGAATATGGAAATTTTTACTATCTTTGTCCCCCAATTTTAATCCCTAGAGTTATGATCAAACATATCGTCCTTTTTAAATTCAAGACTTGTGAACGGAAAGAAGAATCGATCAGGGAAATAAAGACAGCATTGGAAACACTGCCCTCTATCATTCCGGAATTAATAGAAATCCACATCGGCATCAATATAAATGAAGCCGAAAAATGGGATATGAGCCTGGAAGCCCTGGTGGAAAATCTGCACGATCTGGAAGTCTATGCCAACCACCCGGCGCATCAGCAAATCGTAAAATCGTTGATTGCTCCGATGAAAGAAGACCGGGCTTGTGTCGATTTCCAAATATAACACATTATATACCATCAAATTCATCCGGCCTTACTGGCCGCGTGTGCTTGCTTAACCACGTAAAAAACAAGAAATATGCAAAAAAATGTCAGTCTCCCCTTTATGTTACTGGGGATCCTTTTCAACGTCTGCCTGGTTGCTTCCAACTTACTGGAAACCAAGGTGATTCAAGTAGGCCCTGTAATTGCAACCGCAGGTCTCATCGTTTTTCCCATTTCTTATATCATCAACGACTGCATTGCCGAGGTATGGGGTTTTAAGAAAGCCCGTCTGATTATCTGGAGCGGGTTTGCCATGAATTTTCTGACCATAGGTTTTGCCCGTTTGGCTATTCTTTTACCGGCAGCACCTTTTTGGGAAGGGGAAGAAAGTTTTAATTTCGTTTTTGGCCTGGCCCCCCGGATAGCCGTTGCCAGCCTGCTGGCCTTCCTGGTCGGTTCGTTCCTGAACGCCTATATTATGAGCAAAATGAAGATCGCCAGCCAAGGAAAACATTTTTCGCTACGGGCTATTGTCTCTACGCTGGCAGGAGAAAGCGCAGATTCGCTTCTTTTCTTTCCGATTGCCTTCGGCGGACTCATCCCTATCCATGATCTGTTACTCATGATCGGAACTCAAGCCTTGCTGAAATCCTTGTATGAACTGATCATATTGCCCGTTACCATTTGCGTAGTCAATTATATTAAAAAAGTCGAGCAAACCGACGTTTACGATCAGAATATCTCCTATCATATCCTCAAAATCAGAGATGTCTGATTCGATAAAAAGGAAATATGATGAACGATGAATGATGAACGATAAAAGATTCAGGATTTCCATCGTTCATCGTTACTCAACCTGGAGAGTTCACTTCGGCGGCCAGATAAGGGGCGGTCACAGATTCTTTACAGCCGAGCATCTCAGCGGGCGTTCCGGCAAACAGCAGCTTTCCTCCCAACTGTCCCCCTGCCGGTCCCAATTCGATCACATAATCGGCAGCTTTAAGAACATCCAGGTTGTGTTCGACCAAAAAAACCGTGTTTCCTTGTTCCACCATAGTATCGAAGAGAGCTATAATATGTTGAATATCGTTGACATGCAATCCATCTGTAGGTTCATCCAATATAAAAATACGGCCTTTACTATCCAAATAGGAAGCCAATTTTACACGCTGGAGTTCACCTCCCGACAGCGTTGAAAGCGCCTGATTCAAATGCAGATAACCTAATCCGACACGAATCAGGGGTTGCAATTTTCGTTCAATCTCCGTACCGGAAAAATGCACAGCAGCCTTCCTGACCGTCAGGTCCATCACTTCGGCAATGTTCAGGCCGTCCACCTTATATTCCAAAGCTTCGGGAGAATAACGCAATCCTCCGCAAGCTTCACAAACGGTTTCAATGGCGTCCATAAAGGCCATATCAGACACAATCACCCCTTTTCCTCCACACACGGGACACCCTCCTTTTCCATTAAAAGCGAACATATTCATCCCCACTCCGCTCTTGCGGCCAAAAAGTTAGCGAATATCCTCGGCTACGCCCAAGTAAGTAGCAGGAGTAGACCGCAGGCTGATTCCAATGCTTCTCTGGCTGATATAGATCGCTTCTTCCGGATATTCCCGACGGAAGCACTCCATCAGCGAACTTTTTCCGGATCCTGCCACCCCGGCAATGACTGTCAACACCCCTAAAGGAAAATCCACCGCCAGATCTTTCAAATTGTGTTCGCGGGCATGTTTCAATGAAAACCAGCCGTTAGGAATGCGAACGGTCGTTTTCAGCGGCAGCTTACTGCCGATCATCCTTCCGGTCAGAGTACCGCTTTTCAGCAATCCCTCATAATCGCCTTCATAGAGGATACGACCTCCTTCCATTCCCGCCCCGGGTCCCATATCTACAATATGATCGGCCATGCGGATCATTTCCTTATGGTGTTCCACCAATAACACCGTATTTCCCTGGTCGCGCAATTTACGTACCGACTCTTTCAATAAACGGATATCGTGGCTATGCAAGCCGACACTGGGTTCGTCCAACACATACATAATATCGGACAAAGAGGAATTAATATACTTAGCAATCTTGCAACGCTGGGCTTCACCTCCGGACAGCGTACCCATGCCCC
This sequence comes from uncultured Odoribacter sp., assembly GCA_905204385.1. The sequence goes on from CAJKZL010000175.1 coordinate 5,077, forward strand.
GGTCAAGGGTGAGATAACCGAGCCCGATGTCGGACAAAGCCGTCAGACGACCGATCGATGCCTGCTTCAAATCGCTAGCCAGAGAAGCAGTAATGGAGTGGAGCCATGATAAAATATCGGGAATTGCCATTGCCGTCACTTCTGCAATATTTTTGCCCAGAATACGGCACGACAAAACAACCGGATTCAAGCGGGTGCCGCCGCAATCGGGGCATATTCCCTGGGTGACCATCGGCTCCAGGATCGCCCGGTGCAATTTTCCCTCTTCCGAGTTTATACAACTCCTATACATCCGTGTCACCAAACCTTCATATTTGGCTGTCTTCGGCCAATTGGCCGGGGGATTTTTCAAACGAATCTGAGGAGAATACAAAAACAATTCCAGTTCTTCGGGCGAATAATCTTTAATTTTCTTATCCAGATCGAACAAACCGCTATGCGCATAGCGTATCCATCGCCACTCTCCGGGCCGAAACGCTACATAATTGATTACTCCGTCTTCGTTCAGCGACTTGTTGAAATCAACCAATTTGTGTACATCCAATTCGGTGACCTCTCCCAACCCATCGCATCTTTTGCACCTCCCCTGAGGATGGTTGAATGAAAATGTATCGGAATAACCCACAAAAGGCATTCCTACCCGGGAAAACAACAACCGGAGCAAAGCATAAATATCGGTATAGGTTCCCACCGTAGAACGGGCATTCGGGGCGGGTTTACGCTGATCGATGACAATGGCCACGGGCAAATTATCGATCCGATCTACGTGAGGACGCCCATATTTAGGAAGATATTGCTGTACAAAACTCGGAAAAGTTTCATTTAACTCACGACGAGACTTGGCAGCTATGGTGTCGAGTACCAAAGAAGATTTACCGGAGCCCGAAACTCCGGTAAATATAGTAATCTGTTTTTTAGGAATCTTCAGAGAGAGATGTTTCAGATTATTTTCATCCGCTCCTTCAACGGATATATATTCTTGTTGCGGCATATCCATAGTTCTTTATTGGTTAACTACAGACAAATATAAAACATTCTCTCTAGAGAAAGAAAACAAAACCAGACTCACTCCCGGCCAGCGGTATTTATTTTAATGTTTTTCATCGATCTGTTTTATCCTTTTTTTCTACCAAAGAGGACAGGAAATCCAAGACCTCATTTCCTCTTAAATTACGTTTAACAATTTTTCCCTGGGGATCTACCACAAACGAATCGGGTAACCCGCTCAAATTATAAGCATTGGCCATAGGACTTTTTTTCATTCCCTGTAAATCCGAAAAACAAAACCAGGTAATTTTCTCTTTTTCTATATCCTTCAGCCATCGAGCGCGATCGGTATCCATCATCATGGTGATAAAGACGATATTCTTATCCCGGAGTTTCTCATAGGCCTTCCGGATAAACGGAATCTCTTTTTTTCACCTACCACACCTGGAAGCTCTGAACTCTACAAACAGATATTTTCCGCGGTAATCGGCCAATGTATAGGATTGACCTTCCGTATTGCAGTCTTTAATATCATGATACGG
>CAJKZL010000176.1 GCA_905204385.1 uncultured Odoribacter sp.
GAAAAAGAGATTATAGGAGATGAAAAAGCCAGCGTTTCTAATTTTTTATAGCGTCGACCTAGAAATAGTGGTAAAATTTAGGAGGGAAATATTGAGGGTGTTTGTTGTAAAAGTTCTTTGATGTATTGATATTGAGATGATTAATGGATGTCGTCAAAGGTCGGGGGTAATTTAGGTATTAAAGGTCGACTGCAAATTGCTGTGGAAAATGAACTAAAGGATAGGGAAATTGATTGATTTTCTGGTATTTTTGTTGTGAAGTTTGACGGCTTTAAATTGAACTAAGTAGAATTGAAATAACAGTTTAAAAATTTCTATAACGGAAGGTAGCTACTTTAAATTGAACTAAGTAGAATTGAAATGGGATGACTAATGACATGCTGTTCGACTGGCTGACAACTTTAAATTGAACTAAGTAGAATTGAAATAATTTTTTAATAATCAGAGATAAACGCTCAGAAATCTTTAAATTGAACTAAGTAGAATTGAAATTCCTTAAGATTTGAGTTAGAGTTTGCCGTTCTCATCCTTTAAATTGAACTAAGTAGAATTGAAATTGAATGCCGTGCGGTTGTTTAAGATCCTGCATATTTTCTTTAAATTGAACTAAGTAGAATTGAAATTGAGGTATTGCGCATCTTCCAGGACAAAGGTAAAGGCTTTAAATTGAACTAAGTAGAATTGAAATGGCTTTATCTTTGAATAGAAAGGAAAGGATTTGAATACTTTAAATTGAACTAAATGGAATTGAAATGATTATACTCATCATTGTGCGTAGCTTGGATCGGAACTCTAAATTGAACTAAGTAGAATTGAAATTTCCATATCGTATTCATCCATCAGCACCCGGGTTGTCTTTAAATAGCACTGAGTAGAGTTAAAATTTTCAAGCGCTGATTTCTTCTCTCTCTTCCTTGCTTGTTTTTAAATTGCATCAAACGGAATTTCTGGGAGGGAGGGGGTATCCTTGTTTGTACTTCATTGGCCATCGTTGGACAGCCGCTTGCCACGGTGGGGGCAGGTGGCTGTCCAACTGATGGCCGAAAAGTTTTTCAATCTAAAGTTTTACCTGAGAACCATTATAGGGGGAGCAGCGTTTTGCATTTGCTACTTTGTGGATATTCAGGCGGAGGGATATCTTAAATTCCGGTTTTGTGGTTGATGAGTGCTTTTAAGGCAGGGTCGGAGGGGCGGGGTGCGTTGGCTTCGACTATTTTGCCTTCGCGGTCGAAGACCATGAAGCGGGGGATGCCTGTGATTTTGTAATCTTTGGCGATTTTGCTGTTGCTTCCGGCGAATAACTGGATTCCGGGCAGTTGTTCGTCTATCAGGAATTGTTTCCATTTGGCGTAGTTTTTGGCTTCGTCCAGGGAAATTCCAATGAATACAACTTCTTTTCCTTTCATTTCTTCTTCCAGTTTTTTCAAATGGGGTAATTCTTTCCGGCAGGGACCGCACCAGGTGGCCCATACATCGACCACTACGGTTTTGCCTTTGAAATCGGATAAGGAAATCATTTTACCGCTGGAATCGGGGTAGGTGAAGTCTGCAGATACCTGTCCTTTCCGGGCATCATACAGTTTGGCTCCGATATCGTCGAGACGTTTTTTCTGGTCGGCACTAAGAATAGCCGCATATTGCTCTGCCATGCTTTGGTATTCGAAATAGGAGTGTATGGTTGTAGCTTTGTCTACCACCAGTTCTCCTTTCAACCGGGTGTTGCCGATTTGTTCCAGGGTTTTGTCCCATTGGTTCATCCAGCCTTTTTCCATGCTGACGAAAAGGGTATATCTTTTAAGTAAATCCATACCATAAGGCATTTGCAGGAGGATATCGTCCTGGAATTTTTCCGGGTCGATGATCGTGGCATAGTAAGCGATACGCTCTTCCCGACCGGGATGCTCGGTACGGGGAGAGTAAAGATACATGATAGCATAGAAATCTTTTTCGTAGTCGATGCTACGTTTTAATAGTTCGTTGAATTTTCGGTTCGGGGTTTTCACTTTTTGTTTGAACCGGTCGGCGGCAGGCAGGAAAGCTTCGAATTCGGGAAAAAAGTCCCGGAAGGTGCTTCTGGTGCGTCCGGTACGGATGGATTTGGCTTCGATATGGCGGGATAGGGCAATCCATTCGTACAATGCGGTGTTTTCCGGGGTATTGGTTTTACCGGTCAGATAGACTGTATCGGCGTCCATGTAGACGGAGACGGCATCTCCGCCTTTCAGGTACACCGGGTATTGGTAGTTTTGCCGGTCGCCGATGACGTAAAACCCTTCGTATTCAGGAATGAATCTGAATCCATAGTAACCGTTGTGGTGGTAGTTGGCGGTGGCCATAACGATTTTCCGTCCGTTTTCAACGCGGTAGAGAAAAATCTCTTGTCCGACTTTCCGGCCTATCCTACACTCGACTGTTGCAGGTTTTTGCGCTTGGGATAAAAAGGTGAAGCAGAGGCCGAGGAATAAAAATAGGATTGGTTTATTCATGATGGGTTGATTTTGTGTTAAAATTAAGGGTACTTAAAGGACCCTGCGGTTGTCTGGTCCATCGTATTTTGTTTCTTGCGGGCAACTCAAGTTGCCCGCAGAGAGTTCCCGCAGGGGCCGACAGTGTTTATGATTCTTTTAGTTGGTCCAATTACAGATGCTTTTGACTCTGCCTTCGAGTTGGATAACTTCTTCAACGATTAGGTTACGGCTTTCGGTGGTTTCGGGTTTAACCACATATACCCTGCCTTTGTTTGCTGTGCTGTAAGTGGAAATGTAGATTTTACCCTGAAAACCAGTGCCGGTGTTATTGTTGGTGTCGTCATTCAGGTACACAATTTCGCCCAAGTTGATTTCCTGTCCGTCTTTTAATATCCGGGCAGGTTCGCAATTGTTTATCCCACCGTCTTTGCGGTAATTGTATAACCGGCCGTCCAATGCGAAATAAACAAAGCGGTTGTTGGCGTCTACCACTATACGCTGTGCTTGTTCTATCATGGCTATATTTCCGAGCAGCGCAGTAGGGGCATACCTTTCCGTCAGTTCCCATAAGCCCGGTCTTCCGGTAATGGCGAAAGTCAATTGCTGGTATGTACCGTCTTTGTCTTTGATGATGGCGACGGTGAGATTGCCCGATACTTGTTGCATGTAAATCAGCGAGCTTCCTTCATGAGCCAGGTTTTCTTTTAAGGGAGTACAATAGCTTCCCGGCATATCGAATCCTTGACTGCCCTGGGCATAAAAACAGAAGCAATGCTGATCTTCGTTGTAAACAATAGCTGCATAGTTATTGCCTCCTACATAGGGAGCTGCTTTAAATTTTACCTTATTCAGTATAGCAAAATCCGAATAAATGATGTTGAAGGTGTTGTGTACGTGGGCTTCGCCGGCAGCGGTGAAATAAAGGGCGGCGCTTTTGCTCAACTGGTAGGCGGATTTGATGGAAAAGACCCCGGGAATTTTTTTGACCATCAGGAAGTCCATCATTTGTCTTTCCTTCCAGTTGAAGTCCGGCAGGGTGAGCCAACCCGACCCTTCTCCGGTGGATACCATCAGGTATTTGTTTAATACGGCATTTCCGATGGCAAGATTGGCAACACAATTGGCACCGCCGCCCCGGTAAGGAAAGCCGGAACGTTCGAGGATACCGCTTTGGTGTACTTTTTTCCCCCGGGCGTCTATGGCATAGATTTCTGCTTCCACCCGGCCTTCTTCATCTTCAGTCAGAAACAGATAGCCGTTGTTTAGCTGTTGGATTACCCGTAGTTGGAATTTATAGAGCCAGGAAACATTTGTCTTTTTCTCCGTTATTTTGTAGGTAATCTGATAGGAGGTTCCGGTTGCCAGCCAAATGGTGTCATTCAGGTCTTTGTTTTCGGATAGTTTTGTTGCCCCCGTACCTACGGTCCATGAGTAGGTATAATCGTCCGGGTTGACCGGTTCGCTCAGGGATGAACCGCGTTCTACCATTTTGTAGAGTTCCGGGCGAAGTACCAAGGCTGTTCCTCTTTCAATGGTGGTGTCTTGCAGGTCTTCTTTTAGAAAAACATCCTGCACCCAATTGTATTCGTAATTTCCCTCATCGTCGTAACATGCGGTAGCGGCCACTATGATACATAATGAAAAGAGACGGTTTATCCATTTATTTCGTTTCATCTGTTATTTGTTTTTTAATTAGTCGAAAAAGTCCGGGTATTTTCCACCTTTTTCTGATTTCTTATCATTAAACCTTAAACCTTAAACCTTAAACTTTAAACTTTCATCGTTACTTTGGACCGAAGGTCCTCATCGTTACTTTTTTACTTAACGGCATCGGCATCCGGCCATTCTGCCGGTATTTTGTTTGAGCCGGAGGCGTGTTTGAAGGTCATGTATCCCCGGTTTTCTGCCGGGGCATCCGGATCTTTGGGCATGTTGGTGTAGTCGCCGGCTTTTATATATTCGTCGATGTAGTTTACCATGAGTACTCCGGCACCTCTTGCTTTGGCACTCATTTCTACCAGGCGTGAATCGTCATACCATGAAGCGGCGGGAATGCCCAATTCTTCGTTTACCAACCGGAATTTGGCTTCGGAAAAATATCCCAGGAAGGCTTCGTTCCAGGGGATGGGTTGTTTTATCTGATTGGTGAAGACAAGCACATGGCGGGTGATGTCGATGGTATCGTATCTTTCTACTGTAAAAGGCATATTTTGTACAAAATTTTCGTTGGGTAGCAGTCGGATAACCACCGATACCGATTTGTCTTTCAATCCTTCTTTATAAATGCGGATGGGCACCGAGGAGTAGAGGTCGTTGGCTTTCAGAACGTATTCGTTCTGTAAAGGTTCAAAGTTTACTCCGGCCTCTGCCGTTCCGCCTTCTACCGCTACCCGGAAAGTTCTGTCGTAAGCGGCCATTTCTCCTTGTCCCCGTACGGATAGTTGTATTAAGGTGTCGGGGGTATCTGCAAATGCGAATGAAAATACTGTTGTATCCAACCAGACCTGGGCTGAAGGCACATTCCGGCGGTAGAAGTAGATGTTATCCACTCCGTGATAAAATTCCAGTTGGTCTTCCTGGCAACTCCACACGCATAAAGTAGCTAAAATGATAAGTATATATTTCATCGGTTTTCTTTCATAATGGGTTCTACATTTCATGGATGTAATAACCGGTATTTCTATTCGTACCGGTTGTTGGTTTCGCTCTCGGGCAACGGGATGATATAGGCTTTTGATATATCGACGGTATTGCCTTCATGATTCCGGATGTTATTTATCTGGTTGCGTTTGAGGAAGAAGAAGTATTGTCCTTCGCCATAAAATTCTTTTTTCCATTCTTCGTCGAGAAGGGTGTTTAGGTCGGCCCCTATCGTATTGCCTGTCTGATATCCGCGTGTCAGGCGTAGTTCTTCCAGGTAACGGGCTTTTAGTTCGTCGTCCGGCGCTGTGGCTGCTGCAATGAGGTAGAGTTCGCTTTTACGCAGGAGTGCCTGTGTTTGGTAAAGGTAGGGGTTGGTTTGTACTTCTTGTATGACGCTGAATTTTTTGAATGTCTTGAATTCTCCCCGGTCTATCGGAGCCGTTTCCCATGCGTTTTGCCGGATATCACTGTCGGCAGTGAATAAGGTTGCAAGGAATTTGCTGGAAGCAGATAAAAGGTTGTTGTTTTCCAGGTCGAGGCTGAACAAGTCTTTGTAGAGGGTTTCGCGCTTGAGGTTGTGTATGCCGAATAATATTTCGGGATAGAACAGGTAATCTTTGCGTCCGGTTTCGTTATCGATGGCAACGAAAGTTGCTGTAAAATTGTTGGTTTCGCCTGTATGGGGGTCCTTGCTTTCCAGTAGTGTCCGGGCAATCCGGAAGGCTTCGGCATTGTATGCCGTGCCCATGTAGTAGAGCATTCTGGCCTTGAGTGTCCAGGCTGCATAATAATTCAGGCGATAATTCCGGTAATCCCAGAAACCTTCTTCGCTTCCTACTCCATTGGTCAGAACGGGGTCGCCGGACAGGCGTACGATGGCTGTATCTATGTCTGTTTATAATCGCTTCATCAGCTGTTCTGCGGACAGGATATCGGTGGGGTCATCCGTCACTTGAGTGTAGTAAGGGATGGCTTGGAGGTTTTTGGTATTTTCGGAGTATACCCTGCCGAACAGGCGGAAGAGGTCGAAATGTACCAGTGTGCGCAGGGCCAGGGCTTCGCCTGTAACGTTGGCATAATCCCCGCTTTTGAGGACATTGCGGTTTGCGGCTACCGATTCTAGAAATTCGTTGCAACCGGAGATGATTTTGTAGCCTGCTTTCCAGATGCTTTCGAAAGTTGCCTTGGGCTTGGTCTCGGTGTATTTGTAGAGGCTATAATCCTGATAGTTGTGTTTTTCCGGGATGTAGTAGAGTCCACCCAGGATATCGACAGTTCCGCAAGTGAGGTTTTTGGCATACAAATCGTTGGAAGCCAGGCCCAGGTAAATGCCGTTCAGCGCCCGCTGGATACCTGTTTCTGTGGAATAGAGCTGTTCGTCGGTCATGGAATCGTAAGGCTGTACGTCCAGCCAACTGTTGCATCCGGCCAGCAGTAGTCCGAAACCTGCAAGTAGTCCTATTATTATCTTTTTCATGGT
>CAJKZL010000177.1 GCA_905204385.1 uncultured Odoribacter sp.
AAAGCTTAAAACCGGACGACTGACAGATCATGAATGGAAACAATTGCATAGCCGTATTAAAGCTTTAGTAGAAGCTCCGCTATTGGTGGACGATACCCCGGCCTTGTCCATATTCGAATTGCGGGCTAAATGCCGGAGGCTGAAGCAAAAATATAATATGAAGGTGTTGATCATCGACTATCTGCAGTTGATGACGGCAGGTGCGGATATGAGAGGAAACCGTGAACAGGAGGTCAGTCTGATATCCAGACAGTTGAAGATTATAGCCAAAGAACTGAGTATACCTGTTATGGCTTTGTCTCAGTTGAATCGTGGCGTAGAGTCCCGGCCGGATAAGAAACCGATGTTGTCCGATTTAAGGGAATCCGGTTCTATCGAGCAGGATGCCGATATGGTAATGTTTATCCACCGTCCCGAAAAATACGGGATTACTTCCGATAACGAAGGTAATTCATTGCTGGGTATAGCCACTATTATTATAGCTAAACACCGTAGCGGAGCTGTAGGAGAGGTCAACCTCCGCTTTAGGGCCGAGTTGACTCAGTTCTGTGATTTGGATACCACTTCTCCCTTTGCTTCCAGCGTATCGACCGGCGAGGTGGTTACGCAAACCTTCAGTTCAAAAATGAACGATGACTCTATTCCCGTTTTGGACCAGGGCTTTGAAGAAGGGCGCGGTAGTTTTGAAAATGGTGTGGTAGATAGCGGAGATGCTCCTTTTTGAATCTTCCGGGCTGCCTGTCGATGTCCGTCGCCTTCCCGGATGCTGAAGTAAATTTTGCCGGATCAAAAAATAAAAAAAATGAAAGGAAAGTTGTTGTTTTTGTTGAAATATTATCTCTTTTGGATAGTTTTATCCTTGTTGGCCCGGGTATTTTTTCTTTTGTATCAATGGCAGGATACCCTGTTATTAGCTTGGGGAGATATCGTCCGGATTTTATACCGGGGGCTGCAACTTGATTTGTCTTTAGGGGGGTATATCCTGATGTTGTCGGCAGTACTTATGGTGTTATCGTCTTTTCTTACTGCCAGAGTGCTTCGCTGTATTTTTTCCGTGTTAACCCTTGTCTTGCTGGTCTTTTTTTCTGTGGTGATGACTGTGGATCTGGAATTATTCAAGAACTGGGGATATCATATCGATTCTACCCCCCTGATGTATCTGAAAACGCCCAGGGAAGCAATGGCTTCGACTCCACTATGGTTAACGATCTGCTTGATTTTATTGATGGTGGCGTTTGTATGGGGAGGTTGGCTGCTTTTCAAAAGTTTCGTGCGTCCCTCTTTAAGGTACGAAAAGTGTGCCTATTGGGAAATTCCGGTCTTCCTGTTACTGGGTGCGGCGATGCTGATTCCAGTAAGAGGAGGATTTAACGTGGCTCCCTTGAACAGTAGTTTTGTTTTTTTTCATTCTTCTAATATGTATGCCAATCAGGCTGCCATCAATCCGGTTTGGAATTTTGTGTATGAACTGATGCACATGAAAAATCTGGAACGTCAGTATGCCTTTATGCCTGAGGAGGAAGCATCGGAAATCGTTGAAGAGGCCGTACGGGTCGGAGACGACTTTCCCCGTCTGCTCGATACAGAACGCCCGAATATTGTTTTTTTACTTTTGGAAAGTTTTACGGCGAATGCTATTGAAGCTTTAGGCGGCGTGCCGGGCGTCACTCCGGAACTGGATGCCTTAGTCAAGGAAGGGGTGCTTTTTACGAACATTTATGCTACGGGAGCTCGTTCGGACAGGGGTATGGTTGCGGCCATCAGTGGTTTGCCTTCGAACCCTTCCTATTCGCTGATCAAGTATCCGAATAAATTAATGAAATATCCCCGCTTTCCTATAGATTTGGAAAAAGAAGGTTATTCCACGCGGTATTATTACGCCGGGGATATTAATTTCGGTAGCTTCCGTTCTTATGTCACCATGAGTTTTCAGAGTATGGTGACCGAAGACGATTTTTCCGGGGAAGCGATAGCTAACCGCTTTAAGTGGGGGGTGCATGACGAATATATGTTCGATCGTCTGCATGAGGATTTGACGAAAGCTTCCCGACCATTTATGTATATGGCTTTCAATATGAGCAGCCATGAGCCTTTTACCGTTCCGGGAGAAGTGAAGTTCCCGGGCAATGATCAGGAGCATTTATTTATGAACGCCATTCACTACAGCGACCGTTGTATCGGAGATTTCATCAGAAAATGCAAAGTCTCAGGCATCTGGGACAATACCCTGTTTATTCTGATGGCCGATCATGGAACACGGGTAATTAAACATGTGGACCCCAATCTTCCGGAGGCCTACCACATACCTTTATTACTGACAGGAGGGGTATTGAATGTCCGGGATACCACCATTGCTACCATCGGCTCACAAACGGACATGATCGCTACGGTTATGGCTCAAATGGAACTCGATCATTCGGCCTATAAATATAGCCGGAATTTATTGGCACAACCGGCGTTTCCTTTTGCTTTTTATTCTTTTTCGAATGCCGCGGGAGTGGTGTCCGAAGCCGGGACCAGCATCCTGAATCTACAGAGCCAACAGTGGGTTAAAGGAGATACTTTGGAAAGGAATAACCGTGTATTGAAGGCATATCTGCAGGATATAACAACCGAAATGGCTCGTTGATTCAGGGGATTCCTTTGAAACGCAACATCAAAAGCGTGAGATCGTCCGATTGTCTGCGTTCGCCGATATGTTGTTGGATATCTTCGAGAATCTTTTCTATAATTTCCTTGGGAGAGTCGGAAGCATGGTTATGAAGACAGCCTAAAAGTCTGTTCTTACCATAGAATTTTCCCGTTTGGTTTTCAGCGTCCGTGATTCCATCCGTATAGAATAAAAGGGAAGTATTTTTACGTAAAGTATAAATATGTTCGGCAAAACTGTGATTTTCTAAAATGCCGATGGGAACATCGGGATATTTACTCAAAAAATGAGTTTCACCATTATCATGTAAAACGACCGGATAGGGATGACCGGCATTGGTATAGGTCATAATTCCCGTATTAATGTCGATAATGCCCATAAACATAGTCACATACATATCATCTTCCGTATCTTCGCACATGTGTTTATTGATGATATTGCATATGGTGGCGGTAGACGTATGGTTGCTGGCAACGTAACGAAATAGCTTACATATCGATACCATATATAGGGCTGCTGGAGTTCCTTTACCCGATACATCTCCGATGACAAAGTACAAAAGATTTGAAATCATAAAGAATTCGTACAAATCCCCGCCGACTTCCTGAGATTGCCGAAGTTCCGCAGCAAAGTCTATGTTTGCCGGAAGCTCTATGGGAGTGGGGAGAAAACGCTGTTGAATCCGGCGGGCCAGTTTCATTTCGGATTTCCGTTGTTCTTTTTCTGCCGTGGAGATTTTTAATTTTTCAATGTAGTTGATCAGACTCTGTTGCATGTAGCGGAAAGAATCGTATAATTCTTTGATTTCAGTCGTTGAACTCACTTCCGGAATTTCGGTATTGAATCGTCCTTCAGCGATTTGACGGGTAGTATATGCTAATTGCTTTAAGGGATAAGACAACCGATGGACAATATTAACGGTTCCGATAAATAAAACTAACAGACCTCCGCCTAAACATAAAAAGATGACCCAATACAACTTGTGCGAAGAGTTTAAAATTTGATCGTAAGGGCAAACAAGACCTAAGCGCCAAGGCATGCAAGGGAGAGAAGAATAAAAAGTAAAATATTTTATATTGTTAATATAACAAGTGCTGCTACTGCTTTCTCCCTTGAGATTGCTGGAATCGAATATCTGCATCGTATGGAAATCTTCTTTTTCGTTCTCACGAATGCGCGAAGCCAACTTCCTGCCGTTAGAGTCGATTATAAACAGATAACTGTAGTTGGACCGGTGTTGTTGACAAATCGGATCGGTCAATGCGGATAAGGGGAAATCCAGTTTAAGGTATCCGAAACGTTCGAAATTGCGGTTGAGAAGAGGACAGCAGTAAGAGATCGTTTGTATTTCTCCTAAAGTGGAATAAATCCAGAAAGCTCCTTGATGATTTTTACGGATAAAGGGATGAGTATGTATACTCTTGTATTTGTTTTCGTTTAATTTGTGTTGAAAAATGATGCCGTTTTTATCCCGGTAAGCAGATATCGTGGGAGAAAGGTGCGATTGCCCGATATCGATGTTATAACAAACGGAGCAAGCCAGCAACTGAGGGTCTTCCTTTAACAGTAATTCAGGCAGGTGATCGGGGTTATTATGAAGGAGAGATCCGGTATGACCGATGAATTTGTCAGGCAGGCTTTCCATTCTGAGGATTTCTTTTTTGAGGCTTTTCTTAACGTTGCTGGAAAAGGACTGTGCTTGGTTGTAAGCATTGCTGCCTATAAATTGATTGACGGAATTAGCCAGGGTAATCGTAATAAGAATAAATGTTATGATTAGAACAATCAAAAGATAAAGGATTAATTGTCTCGAAAAACTTTTGTTTTGATACATCTTCATAGTTCGGATTTGACATCATCGTTTCAGACAGTTCTATTTCCTGGCGAGGGGTAGGAATGCCTTATTGCTGAGGTTCAGTAGTTAAAATCAATTCCGTAATTACAGGTCTTAGGCCTATGCGACCCGGAAAACCCAGATAGCCTTGACCGCGGCTGACATACAGGTATTGCTGTCCCTGACGGTATAAGCCATCGTACTCCGGGTATAAGTATTGAGAAGGGCTCCATTTGTATTTTCCGATGTGTAAACCCATTTGCATGGCATGGGTATGTCCGGAAAGTGTTAACGGAATTTGATGTTGCAGTGCTTCCCCTCTCCAATGCGAAGGGTCGTGAGATAATAGAATGATAAAATCGTTCGCCTTCAGCGTATCGATGGCTTGGGTTAAATCTCCATAGCGGGGAAAAGGGGGATTTCCCCAATTTTCGACACCTGTTATCCAGAGGGTATCGCCTTGCAGGACAATGGGTATATGGGCATTATTTAACATATGAAATCCCATTTTTTCCATATTCCGATAAAATTGCCTGAGATTTTCCCGTTTATGGGTAGCATCAGGCCAACGGGTATAATCTCCATAATCATGATTACCGGTAACGGCGTATTTGCCGTAGGGAGCTTTGAGCTTTTGAAAGACATCGATCCAGGGAGTCATCTCTGCAGCAAAGTTATTGACCATGTCCCCGGTAAAAACAATCACGTCCGGTCGCAACTCATTTACTTTTCGGACTAGATGGTCTATACCCCGGTAACTTTCTCCATAACTTCCTAAGTGTAAATCCGAAAGCTGAACAATTTTAAAGCCTTCGAAAGCTTTGGGAAGTTGCTCGAAAGGTACTTCTACAACCTCTATTTTATATTGATATCTCCCCAAGGTGATGCTGTAAAGTAGCAACATAAAAAGAGAAAGCGCTGTAAAACTTGCCAGTACACCGACTACTCTACTAAAGACCGGCCAAATTCTTGCAAAGAGCCTTCCGATTCCGTTTAGAACAATAAAGACCACTTTCGGGACATAGAAAAGAAAAAGTACGCCGATCAGTTTTTCGATCCAGAAATAGGCACCGGGCCCTTTCAGCTGAGCGACACTGAATTGGAAAGCAATTAAGAAGAACAGGAAAAACAGGGTATGGAGAACATAGAGTGATATTTGCCATTTCTTAAAAATATACCTCCGAAGCTGATACCAAAGGATAGCATCGGTCATAATTATAAAAATAAGTCCTGCAACAAATATCAAACTGCTACTTCTCATAATGTTTTAAGTCAAATTAAAATTTATGAGGGGTTTTTCCCCGACAAAAATATTTCCGGTAATCTTGCGGTTTAAAATAGACCGGTGATATGCCCATTTTCGTCAATATCTATATTTTCTGCAGCGGGCCTATCAGGTAAACCGGGCATTCTCATGATTTCTCCTGTTATGGGGATAACGAAACCGGCTCCGGAGGCAATTTCGATCTGCCTTACCGTCACGATAAAATCCTTAGGCCTTCCTAATAGCTTTGGATTGTCCGATAAGGATTTCTGCGTTTTGGCAATACAGACCGGTAAACGTTCCAGTCCCAACGACTGAATCTTTTTCAAATCACTTTTAGCTTGAGCCGTATAATCGATGGCTGCAGCTCCATAAATTTCTGTAGCTATGGTTTCTATCTTTTTCTCGATGCTCCAGTTCCAATCATAGAGAGGCTGTAATCTACAAACGCATTGTTCGGCTACCTTGGCGGTTAAAAGAGCGAGTTGTTCTGCTCCTTCACCTCCTTTTGCCCAGACTTCCGCTACTTCCATCGGAACGTCGAGTTCCCGGCATTTGTCCGCTATGATTCGGATTTCGGCATCTGTATCCGATATGAATTTATTCACCGCTACGATAGGGCATATATTGAATTTTTTCATGTTCTCAACATGCTTTTCCAGATTCTCTATGCCTTTTCTAAGTGCTTCGGTATTTTCTTCTTTGAGATTTTCCACTTTTACTCCGCCATGGTATTTCAAAGCTCTTACCGTTGCGACTAACACGACTGCACTGGGATTCAATCTTGCTTTAACGCATTTGATGTCAAAGAACTTTTCGGCTCCCAGGTCGAAT
>CAJKZL010000178.1 GCA_905204385.1 uncultured Odoribacter sp.
TTATCGAATATTGAAATGCAAGGAAAACATATTATAATCGGTGTGACCGGTAGCATCGCCGCTTATAAGGCGGCTGCATTGGTCCGTTTGTTGGTTAAGGAGGGAGCTGAAGTGAAAGTGGTCATGACAGATCTGGCCAAGCAGTTTATTACTCCCCTGACTCTGGCGACGCTTTCCAGGCATCCGGTGATGGTGGAATTTTATAATCCTGAAAATGGCGACTGGCATTCTCATGTAGATATGGGGCTTTGGGCCGATCTTTACCTGATTGCTCCGGCAACTGCCAATACCATCGGAAAAATGGCCCATGGTATTGCCGATAATTTACTGCTGACCACCTATCTCTCGGCCAAGTGTCCCGTTATGGTGGCTCCGGCAATGGATCTAGATATGTACCGTCATCCGGCGACCCAGCGCAACCTGGATATTTTGCGGGGATACGGCAATCTGATCGTGGAACCGGCAGAAGGAGAGCTGGCCAGTGGTCTCACAGGTAAAGGACGCATGGCGGAACCGGAAGAAATAGCCGGAGTGGTCCGGCGCTTTTTTCATGCCGGGGACGATTTCAAAGGCAAAAAAGTGCTTCTGACGGCTGGGCCTACCTATGAAAAAATAGATCCGGTGCGGTTTATCGGGAACAATACATCCGGTAAAATGGGGTTAGACCAGGCGGAGGAGTTAGCCGGCAGAGGAGCTGAAGTGACTTTGGTTGCGGGTCCTGTGTCCCTGCAAACCGTCCATCCCACGATCCGGAGGATCGACGTGGAATCTGCGGCCCAAATGTATGAGCAGGTGATGCTGGAGTCTGACGGCTGCGACATCGCTGTTTCCTGTGCTGCGGTGGCTGATTTTACCCCTGTGCAGAAAGCCGACCAAAAGGTGGAGCGCGGAAAAGAAACCTGGCCGCTCGAATTACAACCCACCCGTGATATAGCGGAGGCATTGGGTGAGCGCAAAAAGCCCGGGCAGTTGTTGGCGGGATTTGCCCTTGAAACCAACGACGAAACTTGTAATGCCATCCAGAAGTTGCATAAGAAAAATCTGGACCTGATTGTTTTGAACAGCCTGAAGGATAAAAATGCTTGTTTTGGGTTCGATACCAATAAGGTGACCCTGATCGACCGGGAGGAACGGCAATTTCAATACGAATTGAAATCGAAGCAGGCGGTTGCCCGCGATATTGTCGACCAAATCGCCCGGCTGATAAAGAATTAAGACGGGCTTGGAAAGGTGTAGGAAAGCGTGGAATATATTCAAAAGTATAAGACTGAAAATTTTTACTAATTGAAAATTTTATATACTTTTGGATTCTGATATGAAATCAGATCAATTACATAAAATAATCAACGGGGGTGCTGTCGGACATTTCAGACAGAATCGCCGGTTTTTTGATAAAGATTTGTAAACCAACATTGTCGTCGGACTTGTTGGTTTTTTTTTGTCCTGTTGGTATGCAGGCTGCGGTTTGGGCAACTATAATTAAATTTATTGATATGAATACACACAGCTTAGTATCTATTGAAGATTACACAAAAGAAGAAATTCTGGAAGTCCTGAAGTTGGCTTCTGAGTTTGAAGCGAATCCGAATCAGCGCTTGCTGGAGGGAAAGGTGGTTGCTTCTTTGTTTTTTGAACCTTCAACCCGTACCCGTTTGAGTTTTGAAACTGCCATTAATCGGCTGGGGGGACGCATTATCGGTTTTTCGGATGCTTCGTCTTCGAGTGTGACCAAAGGAGAAACCTTGAAAGATACCATCAAGATGGTGGACAACTATGCTGATTTGATCGTTATGCGTCATCCGGTGGAAGGGGCTGCCCGTTATGCCAGTGAAGTAGCTACCCATCCGATACTCAATGCAGGCGACGGTGCCAACCAGCATCCTTCGCAGACAATGCTGGATTTGTATTCTATCTATAAAACTCAGGGGACGCTGGAGAATTTGGATATTTGCATGGTCGGTGATTTGAAATACGGACGTACCGTTCATTCTTTGCTGCAGGCGATGAGCCATTTCCATCCGACTTTCCATTTTGTAGCTCCGGAATCCTTGCAGATGCCCGAGGCTTATAAATTGCATCTGAAGGAATTGAACATTCCTTATTATGAACATACGGAACTGGACGAGGTGATTTGTAAAGCGGATATTTTGTATATGACGCGGGTACAGCGCGAACGCTTCGCCGATCCTTTAGAGTATGAGAAAGTGAAGAATGTATATATCCTGCGCAATGCCATGCTGGCTACGGCTAAGGATAATATGCGTATCCTTCATCCGCTGCCCCGTGTCAATGAGATCGACGTGGATGTAGACGAAAATCCGAAAGCTTATTACTTCGAGCAGGCGCGTAACGGTGTGTTTGCCCGTCAGGCTATTATTTGCAAAGCATTGGGATTAAGATAATACGATTACAATTTACGGTTGTGTAGTCCGGAGAAATGCCGGCATCTGCAATCGACAATCATTAAATATTTTCGTTATGGCAAAGAAAGAATTACAGGTAAGCGCAATAGAAAACGGGACGGTGATCGACCATATCCCTGCCGATAAGTTATTTGACGTGATCAATGTATTGGGGCTCACGTCTATGGATTATGCAATGACCTTGGGGACTAATCTGAAGAGTACCAAGTTGGGTAAAAAAGCCATTATCAAAATCTGGGATAAATTTCTGGAAGATGAGGAAGTGAATAAGCTGGCTTTGGTTGCACCTTCGGCCAAGATCAACATCATCCGGGATTACGATGTGGCAGAAAAGAAAAAAGTAAATGTTCCGGAAAGAGTAGAGGGGATTGTCAAATGCATGAATCCGAAGTGTATCACCAATCATGAGAAAGTACGCACTAAGTTTGCGGTGGTGAATGCTTCCCCGATCGTCCTGAAATGTCATTACTGTGAAAAACTGACGGACCAGGAACATATGGAAATGAACTAAGACATCCATTCAGAAGTGTAATTTAATTTTATCTTTTAAGAAAGAGTGGTTACTTTTATGGTAATTGCTCTTTTTTTGTTTATTCTCCCCCCTTTTTATAGTGATAGGTGTTTTATAGATATAGCAACAAGTATAATTTAAGACCAGTATATATTATTTTGCGGTATAATTATAAAGTGAATATTTCTCCGGAGAACATTCTCAACAGGCTTTGGAAACCGATTGTCCTCGTGTGCTACTGTAAAATTGTATGTAAGGGTTTAATTTTAAATATCAGAAAGGAGGAATTATTTAATCATTTTTGGGAAGAAGCTATTATTTGAACTGAATATCTAATCTTAACAGAGAGGAAAGATGAAAAAAATTATTTTTTATATGTTTCTAAGTTTATGCTTGGGATTTATTGAAGTGAAAGCTCAATTTTATGGTAGTCGGACCTATGATTATATCTGTATCCAGCAACATCCTTCATGGTGTACTTTTGCTTGTTTAGAAATGTATACGAAAGGAGAGTATTTGCAGGCAGGTATGAAATCAGATTATGTTTTTCGCAAATATAATTTGGCTGTAAATTGTGCGGAGGTTACTGAAGGTCTGATAGGTTATGAGGAATGTATGAGTAAAATAAGTGTGCTGGAATTCATAAGTTACGCAAGGTTTTTATTGAATAAACACTTTGCAACGTATGTAGAATTACCTGGATTATTTCCCCCTGATGCTCCGGGGAAATTTTATAAATTTCCTTATTTCGCAATCAATGTAGAAGACGAACATATGGTGTTAGTTATAGGAGTTAATGTAGATAAGGCAGACGTAGGATATAATCATTATGTTACCTATATTGATCCCGGAAGTGCATCCATTCAAAGTGTATATAATCAGAATTATCCTTTAATCGTTTTATTAGAAAACATTTAAATCTCTTACTATGAAATTGTATGGAATTGTATTGTTGATATTGGTGAGTGCTTGTGCGGGAAAAGAAGTTGATAAGAAGGGTACAACTTTAGAAAGCAACTGTTCATTAGCGGGTATAGAATTCCAAATACTGGAGAAAGTCAGAGCAAAGCACCAAAATATACTTGCCCGTTCAGGTGAAATACCTGAACCAATGAATACATTAAGAAAAATGGATACTTCACAAATTTCTATTTGTCCTTACTATGATTTTGATGTAGAACGTTTTTATGCATTACCTTCGCCGGAAATGTTGTTAGAGTGTTTGTCACCCTCTGAGACACAAATTGGGTATGTTTGGGAGCAGGATGAGCAGACAATTCTCCGGTTAGATGTTGTAAAGAAAGAAGGAGAGTGGGATATTTTAAAGGTGATTTATGATTGGCAGAAGGTAATTGCATGGTTACCTGAGAAATTGCTGCAGGCTGATTCGAAATCTTATAGGCATTTTGGGGTCTTCGGTAATGAGTTTATTGTTTATTATAGAAATCAAAAACCTGTTTATCATACCATTACAGGAAAGGACATTTCAGGAGAGGAAATTTGTCAGTTCATTATAGATAAAATGCAAAATAAAGGACAATTAATGGAGATGATAAAAACACTTAAAAAAAAGGAGGATGTTTCAAAGTGATTTTTGTTGCATAGATAGATACTTTGGCAAAAATCAAACGAGCAATCATTGAATACATTAAGCAAAAGGCAGCTATAGTTTAAATATTTTGATAGGTATAATTATTATTTCTGAAAACAGAGGTTAGTAAAAAGCCGGCCCGATGTCAATTTTCCGGCCGGCTTTTTTTATGGCTTTTGGTCAGATCCCGAAAAAACTATTTAATGTATATTTCCAATAATTCCGCTTCTTTTTCCGGAAGGAGGAACACATTTTTCAGGCAGGCGGGGACTAACACGGTATCTCCTTTTTTCACTTTCACTATTTTATCCACGTCGTATACCAGATTGAAGCTTCCTTCCAGGCACATATAAACAACAAACGAGTCGAGTGTGAAATAATCCTTTTCGATTTCTTTGTCGAATTTCAGGTAATTGGTAGTGAAATAGGGACATTCCACTAATTCTTCGGTGTGGTTTTCGTGCCGGTGGTAGTGGATGGCATGTTCTTTTTGCCCCTCGTAACGGATGACGTCTGTAGCTAAATCGGTATGGAGTTCCCGGGTATTTCCGTTTTTGTCGCGCCGGTCGTAATCGTAGATCCGGTAAGTGATATCGGAGGTTTGCTGGATTTCGGCTATATAGCAACCTTTGCAAATGGCATGCACCGTGCCCGCGGGGATATAAAAACAATCGCCCTTACTGACTTTCTCTGTATTGAGCAACTCGGGCAGCGTATGATTATGCAGGCTTTGCAGGTAAAGTTCCCTGGAAACGTCGTGTTTGAATCCCAGAATTAATGCTGCCTCCGGAGCTGCATCTACAAGATACCACATTTCTGTTTTGCCGTACGCTTTGTGACGTTCTCTGGCAGTGGCATCGTCGGGATGTACCTGTATGGAAAGATTGTCCCGGGCATCGATGTATTTGATCAGCAGGGGAAATTCTATTCCGAATTTCTCATAGATTTTATCTCCGACCAAGTCTCCCATATAAATTTCAATAAGCTCTTCCAGGGTGTTTTCTTCCAAAGGTCCTTCGGACACTACCGAAATATGATCCTGAACACCGGAAATTTCCCAGCTTTCTCCTATGGATTCTTTTAGCCGGGGATCCTCGCTTTTATAAGCTAATTTATCCCCTCCCCAGATAGTTTGTTTGAGAATTGGTTTGAATTTAAGTGGATATAGCATAACTTTGGTATAAAAATTGTGATGTTGCAAAGATACGAAATTGATTTTGATTTACGGTTTAGGAGTTTCCGAAGCGGTCGGGGAGAATTTCGGATCGTCGGGAGCCGGTGTCGGAAGGTGTAGGTTGAAATGTTTATGGAAAAGGCGGGATGCCGACGATGAAAATATGAATTTGCGGAGATAATAAATATGGAAATGATGGTAAAAATAGGGAAATTTTTAGTGGGAATGTGTTTGCTGGGAACACTGGTTGCTTGTAGCGATGATGATGAAAGGGACGATACGGTTCTGGACATGAACAACCTGACCGGTAAGAATTGGTATTATAATGGTTGGGCGGGTGAAAAGAACAGTTACGGTCAAGCCGATCTTTTGGAGGGCATCCGCTTCGAACAGGGCGGGATCCTGAAAAATATCGATTTCAGTGGCCGCAGGGAGTATGCTGTAGGGAAGTGGATCAAAGACGAAAATAAAATTTTCTTGATTTATCCCCAGGATACGACGATATGGAACGTACAGCATAGCGGGGACAATTATATAGAAACGCTGGTCAATTACCAGGGGACGCGGAAGTATACCACTTTGCCCGATTATCTGGGGGAGTTGACTGCCGATGCTTTTCTGGTAAATGAGTATACTCAGGACCATCAGTGGAGGACTTTTTATAATGCGGATATCCGGGGGAATCTGAACCTGGAAGAGGGTAATCTTTTATTGCCTGACGGAAGTGTGCAGGCATTGGAAGCTCACGGTTATTATTGGGATATAAAAACTCCTCAGGCCATGGATTTCGATGGGAGAAGCCGGGAACTTCGGTTTTATTTGCGGGTATCCGGCCAGCAATTAAAGCTCAGGGATACCGTTTATG
>CAJKZL010000179.1 GCA_905204385.1 uncultured Odoribacter sp.
TTACCGATACCACAACACCACCGCCGGGATCCCCTATTTGGCCCTGGCCACTCCCGACGAAAAGATTATCCGGAAACAATACGGCAAAATGGATTCGACAGCCTTTATGGATTTCCTCCAGCCGTCGTCCGTCACCATCGACAGTATTTCCCCGCAAACTTTTTCGTTCCGGGAAAAAGACCCTTCGTTGCTCGCCAAATTTTTCTACAATCAGATGCACCATGCCTGGAAGTTACGGATCACCGCCGGCATCGGCGCAACAACCCTGAAAACCGGGGGCACCCTTTCCGATTGGGACTTCAATTACCGGGCCGGCTATCAATTCGGCTTCACCCTGGCCCGTGAAGGCCGGCATTTTGCAGTTGCCCCGGGATTATTCTTCATATCCAAAGGCGGTAAACAAAAAGACCTGACCCTACGGCAAAACTATCTGGAACTCCCGGTAAAACTAAGCTGGATTTACTGGAACAATTACCGCGCCCATTGGAAAGGGCTCAGCATTATTCCTTATGGCTCGGTACGCATCGGAGAAAAGCTGAAAACTACGCTTGACGGCCTGGCAGACGAATTATTCACCACCCGGCGTTTCGATTATGGTATGCGCTTCGCCACCAATATCCGGTTGAATTCCTTCGACTTTGAAGTCGGCTATATGTTAGGACTCAACAACCTATCCGACTATGCGGGTGGCAAATTATATAATCGTGGCTTTTTCCTGAATATGTCGTTATGCTTCTAAAATAGTCGATTAAATTTAATAATTTTGCGGCCGTAATCAGAAAGAGCCCAGACATGCAATTACCATTGAAACACCCGATATTCGAGATATTGTCCGATATTGCAGCAGAAAAAGACATAGAAGCCTATGTGATCGGCGGTTATGTCCGAGACTTATTGCTTCAGCGGCCTTCCAAGGACATCGACATCGTCGTCCACGGAAGCGGCATCGCTCTGGCAGAAGAGGCTGCCCGGCGCTTAGGCAATCTGCATTTGTCCGTGTTCAAAAATTTCGGTACCGCCATGTTCCGCTACAAAGGGATGGAGATCGAATTCGTCGGAGCCCGCAAGGAATCCTACCGTACGGATTCGCGCAAACCGATTGTAGAGGAAGGCTCCATCGACGACGACCAGAAACGCCGCGATTTCACCATCAATGCCCTAGCCATTTCCTTGAACAAAACCGACTATGGTCAATTGATCGACCCTTTCGGCGGCCTGCAACATTTGGACGACCGGCTCATCAAAACCCCGCTCGAACCCGGCATTACTTTCTCGGACGATCCGCTGCGGATGATGCGGGCCATCCGGTTCGCCTCCCAACTGAACTTCACCATTGAAACAGAAACCTTCCGGGGCATCCGGGAACAGCGCCAAAGGCTTTCCATCATCTCGACGGAACGCATCATGGACGAATTCAATAAAATCATGCTCTCGCCGGAGCCTTCCAAAGGAATCCTGCTATTGGATGAAGCCGGATTGCTGGAAATTTTCTTTCCGGAGCTGACCGCCCTAAAAGGCATTGAAAGCGTCAACGGCATAAAACACAAGGACAATTTTTATCACACTCTCGCGGTATTGGACACCCTGTCCCTCTACACCGAAAACCTTTGGCTCCGCTGGGCTGCACTCTTGCATGACATCGGGAAACCGGCTACCAAAAAATTCATCAAGGGCCAGGGCTGGACCTTTTACGGCCATAACCATGTCGGCGAACGGATGGTGGCCAGGATTTTCAACCGCCTGAAACTGCCGCAGAACGAAAAAATGAAATATGTGCAAAAACTGGTCAATCTGCACATGCGTCCCATCGTGTTGTCCGAAGAGGTGGTCACCGACTCTGCCGTCCGCCGCCTGCTCTTCGACGCCGGAAATGATACCGACGATCTGATGACGTTGGCCGAAGCCGACATTACTTCCAAGAATGAAGAAAAAGTAAAGCGCTTTCTGGAAAACTTTAAAGTCGTGCGCCGCAAACTCAAGGAAGTGGAGGAAAAAGACTCCATCCGCAATTTCCAACCCCCGATCAGCGGAGAGGAAATCATCGCCACCTTCAACCTTCCCCCCTGCAAAGCCATCGGCGACATCAAAAACGCCATTAAAGAAGCCATCCTCGACGGCATCATCGGCAATAATTACGACGAAGCCCGGGAATATATGTTCAAAGTGGCCGCAGAACTGGGGATTCAATAGGTACAACTACCTTTAAAACCCCGGGCAATATCTTCAAATGCAAAGGAGAATTCATTATATACGCATCCCCATCCACATGCACCCGGTGAATATCACCTTCCACCACGGCTTCTTTGCACTGGATTTCCTTGTAATAAGACAATTTATACAGTTTTGCGGTGATGAAAAAAAGAAGAAACCACATGATTTCGAAGAATGCGGGGCGTTTGAGGATGCAAATATCCATAAGCCCGTCCCGCATCGACGCCTGTGGAGCTATATAAGCATTGTTGCCATATTGCGAACTGTTGGCAAAGCTGAGAATAAAGCAATTCACCTTCATCACTTTTCCCCCACTGGTGATCGTATACTTTTTTTCCGGATAGCGGAACCATAATTTGATAGCGGCATAAATATACGAAAAAATACCCCTCATTTTCAAATGATTGAACTCGTGCGCCACTTCGGCGTCAAAACCGACCCCGCTCACATTCAGCGAATGCCTGCCGTTCATTTCCAAGACATCGATAAAGGCATAGTGGGGCGTAAGCACCTGCTTCAGGGCTTTGGACATAAAAATGGAATATCCCAGATGACGCGCAAAGCCATTGCCACTGCCCAGCGAAACTACGGCAAAAGCGATATCGCTTCCGCACAAGGCACCTCCTACCTCGTTGACCGTTCCGTCTCCCCCCACCGCTACAATATGGGTGTATTTCCCCAAAGCGCGCGCTTCTTCTACGATTACCCGGGCATGTCCGGCATATTCCGTAAAGACAATCTCATAATCGACATGATCGTATTCGGGTAGTTTTTTGATCTTCTCCGGCAATTCTTTCCCCAAACCCATTCCGGATATCGGATTGACTATAAATAACAGGTGCATAACTTTAAGGTAAAAGGTAAAAAATAAAAAAGCTGAAAACAAAGAAGTCAAAGGCGGTCCGTTTTCAGCCTTTTTACTTTTTATTTCTTTTAACGGCCGATTCCATAATAAGTATACCCAAATTCCTGCATTTGTTCAGGACTATAAATATTACGGCCATCGAAGATCACCTTTTCTTTCAGCGCCTTTTCGATGTACGTGAATTTCGGCACTTTAAACTCCTGCCATTCCGTAACGACCACCATAGCATCGGCCCCCTTCAGAGCTTCATACATCTGGGAGGCATAAGTAATCCGGTCCCCGATGCCGGCGTAAAGGACAATCCCCAGTTTCCGAACTGCCAGCCCCCGATAACCCCGCCATTATGCCGGAGAATCTTATGAAACAGCACCGACTTCTGCCTCTCGTTCACCTCCTCCACCGCTTTGAGTACTCCCATGGAATACCCGTACTCATCCCCGGTCCGGATCAATGCCTTAACATCCTTCGGGAAACAGGAGCCCCCGTAACCGCAACCTGCATTCAGAAACTTCTTGCCTATGCGGGTATCGCTTCCGATGCCCTTTTTCACCGACTCCACGTTGGCTCCCACCAATTCGCAAAGATTGGCGATATCGTTCATAAACGAAATCCGGGTGGCCTGCATAGAATTAGCCGCATATTTGGTCATCTCGGCCGAAGGGATATCCATAAATAAAATCGGTATATTGTTCAGAATAAAAGCATGATAAAGCCGTTCCATCACCTTTCCGGCACGCTCGGATTCCACTCCGATAACCACCCGGTCCGGACGCATAAAATCGTTCACGGCATCCCCTTCTTTCAGAAATTCCGGATTGGAAGCCACGTCGAAATCCACCCTTACAGCCCGGCGTTCCAGTTCCGCTTGTATGGTTTGTTTAACCTTCAGGTTTGTACCTACGGGAACTGTAGACTTGGTCACCACCACGATATAATCGTCGATAAGTTCTCCGATTTCCCGGGCTACCCCCAACACATAACGCAAATCCGCACTTCCATCTTCATCCGGAGGAGTGCCTACGGCAATAAAGACAGCATCGGCATCCAGCAGCGCCTCTCGCAGGGAAGTCGTGAAAAACAAACGCTCGTTGGACCGGTTTTTAGCGACCAGTTCTGCCAATCCCGGCTCATAGATCGGGATTCCCCCCTGATTCAATTTCTGTATCTTCGAGGCATCTACATCGACACAAGTGACCGTGACTCCGGTCTCAGCCAGACAGGTACCGGAAACCAATCCGACATACCCCGTTCCAACAACAGCTATTCTCATATATTTAATTTTAGAATCTTTTTTAATCAGTTTACAAAGTTACGTTATTTGTTTAAATTACAAATGGGATATGCCGGGAAAGATTATCCGCAAAGAGTGAAAATATCTCCGGCATTCTTCTTACATTTGTGAATATGATCAAAAATACATCACTATGAAAGGAAGATATTTTTTGCCGGTCCTTATGTTTGCATTAGCACTGGTTAGCGGTTGTAAAGAAAAACAACCTGCAGATTTCAGCAAATTCATCTCAGGCTATACCAGCGGAGTCATCAAATCCTCTTCCCCCATCACCATCTATCTGAATCAGAAACCGGATAAAAATTTCCAACCGGGATCTGCCCTACCGGCCGGCATTGTCGAGATTTCACCTTCCGTCAAAGGCGAAACTCTGCTGAAAGACGACGGAAGCGTAGAATTTATTCCTGCCGAACCTTTTGAAAACGGCAAGACCTACCAGGTCCGGTTCGACCTCGGAAGCCTGTGTTCTGTTCCTGAAGAATACCGGAAATTCAGTTTTCAATTTGAAGTCATCCCTTTATCCGTAGTCTTCGATTCCGGGGAACTCCTCGCCGAAACCGATGACGGTGAAACCTTAAAATATCAGGCCACCCTCCGCAGCTCCGATCAAATGCCAGCCGAAACCATCGAAAGCATGCTCAAGGCCAGTTATCAGGGCAAAGAAATTACGCCCGAATGGCTGCATAACGGCAACCGCCATCAATTTACCCTCCGGCAACTCGCAAAAGGAAACGATAGCCAGACCCTCACCCTCGAATTCAGCAAAGAAGTGAAAGGCCAAAATCCGGTAATCATTCGAATACCGGGGAAAAATGACTTTACCGTTTTGAACATTAAAACTTCCGAAACCGATCCCATTGTGGTCAGCATATTCATGTCCGAAGACGTCCTGCCCGATCAGGACCTGAGGGGACTCATCGGCATACAAGGGCTGGACCTCCGGAATTTTAAGATACAAGGCAACAAAATACAGATATTTCTACCTTCTTCCATCGACGTGGAATCGGCCCCGCTTACCCTTTATCCGGGCATCCGCAGCGCTGCAGGCAACAGTCTGAAAACCGAATATCAAACCGCTCTCACGCTCCACTCCACCAACCCCGAGGTACGCCTGATCGGCAAAGGGGTGATCGTGCCCGACCGCAATCAAGTTGTAATCCCTTTCTCTGCCGTGGGACTGAAAGCGGTCGATGTGGAAATCATCCAGGTGCTGCACCAAAACATGAATTTCTTTTTACAGGAAAATTCCTATGACAACTACCACGAACTCATGCGTACCGCCCGTCCTGTGTTTATGAAAAAAATCGACCTGCTCAAGGATCATCCGAATCTGGATCCCGGCAAATGGAACGACTTCACCCTGGACCTCAGCGAACTGGTCAAATTGAAAAAAGGAACGGTATACCGCATTCGGTTTAAATTTAAAAAATCCTACACCACTCTGCCCTGTGCCGGCGAAGCTCCGGATTCCGATTACGGAACCATGGATTGGGACAACAGTAACGGATATACCTATTACAATGAATACAGCTATCCGACGGGTTTTGACTGGCATGAAGAGAATAATCCCTGTCACGTTTCATATTACACCGGCAGTCGCTTCGTAGGCCGCAATCTGATCAACACCTCCCTGGGGCTCATGGCCAAACAAGGGGCCGACAACCGCTATCTCGTCAGCGTAAACGACATATCCACGGCAGAACCCGTAGAAAAATGCAAGCTTTTTTTATTCAATTATCAGAATCAGAAAATAGATTCGGCGGAAACCAACAAAGACGGCTTCGCCTATCTCACCCCCACCTCCAAAGCTTTCGTCGTCATGGCACAGAATGGGCGGGACCGTGCCTGGCTGAAATTGTCGGACGGGATGGCCCTCTCGCTGAGTAATTTCGACGTCAGCGGACAGCATGTTCAGATGGGTGTCAAAGGTTTTATCTATGGAGAACGTGGAGTATGGCGCCCGGGCGACGAGATTTATCTCTCCTTGATCCTTGAGGACAAACTCAACGTACTTCCTCAGGGACATCCCATCGTAGCCCAATTGACAGATCCCAACGGTCACATTGTACAGACCTTAAAAAATAAGATCGGAAAAAACAATATATATTGTTTCACTTTCAAGACTCCCGAGGAGGCCCAAACCGGATATTGGCATGCTCTCTTCCGGATCGGTGGCCTGACGTTCA
>CAJKZL010000180.1 GCA_905204385.1 uncultured Odoribacter sp.
TCTGGTTTATTTCGGGTTTTTCGGTTTTCCACAGTTGCAGGAGGTTCCGGCAACCGCGACTCTTTCCGGCTGGATCATCTGGCCTTTGAAATTTGAGTGGGGCACGGTGCTGTCTTTTCTCTTTTGCTATTTTGCCTTAATTGTAAACGAATTGGGTTCCATACAGGCTGTCGGGCGGATGATCGGAGCGGGACAAATGTCCGGGCGCACTACCCGTGGGGTGGGAGTGACCGGGCTGGCCAATATGGTATCGGGGGCCTTGGGGGTTGCCGGACCGGTGGATTATTCGATGAGCCCCGGCATTATTGCGGCTACGGGTTGTGCGTCGCGCTATACCCTGATTCCGGCGGGAATAGGATTGCTGCTTTGTGCTTTTTTTCCGGATTTCATTCGGCTGCTGAACGCGATTCCCGGGGGTGTCATGGGCGCTGTGCTGCTCTACCTTATGGCTTCACAACTCTCGGCGGGCTTACAGATGATGAACCGTGAAAAAGCCGTGCTTGATTTTGAAAGCGGCTTGGTGGTGGGATTTCCGCTGATGCTGGCCCTATTGCTTTCATTCGCTCCCGAAGAAGCCGTCCAATCCATCCCGGCCTGGATCCGTCCGATCGTGGGCAATGGTTTTGTCATGGGCGTGATTGTTGTAGTGCTACTGGAGCATCTGGTTTTCAGAAAAAGAAAACAAAAGCCTTAATTTTATAGAAGCCGTATCCCTTAGCGATAAAGGAATACGGCTTCATTTCCGTTTTTATCGGCAATGATGAAAAACTTTCTCCTCATCTATAGAGGTGTGTGGGCTATTTACCGGCAAGAATATATTTCAAAACTTCACCGAGTACCGGATTCGAAGGGCGTAAAGTTTGTGGATCGACTACTTTTCCTGATTTATCCAGCAACAAAAAATGGGGGATTCCACTTAATCCGATTTGCCGGATAAAAGGATGTTTAAAGCCTTTGTCGCATATCAACTGAACGCCTTGCATGCCTTTCAGTTTTAGAAAATCTTTCTATATCGTTTTATTCAGGTCTAAGGAAATGGATACCCAGGCAATGGGTTGCCCGGCAAAGCGATGTTCCTTATCGCGGATATATGGAATTTCTCCGATACAGGGGTTGCAGCCCGTCGACCAAAGATCGATAAATACATATTTTCCCTTGAAATCACCCAGTGCCACCTGTTCTCCTTTTTCATTTTCAAAATGATAATTGCTTAAATCGGTTCCCGGAAGGGCATGTTGAAATCTTTCCCTGGCTTTGGCAATCTGGGCCGGCATGGCTTCCAGTAATTCCTGATTTTCCGTTTGCTTTATCCAGGGACGCACCGATTCGATACGGGCCTCGATGCCATGCAATAACCTCCGCAAAATGTCCGACTGGAGGGTGTTTATAAGATAAGCTTCCCGCAACGTTTCATCCTCGATGCTTCCTCCCAAGTCGGCCAGCCAACTGTCTATGCTGTGTATTTTAATTTTTCCGGCTTCCATCCGTGCATACAGATACTCCTGGAGATAATCCGTCCACTGACTGTAATGCACCAATTCGGGCAAGAGTCTCAGTCCCATCACATCGGCAGAATATCCTTTTTTCACTTCGGGACGGGGTAAACGGCTTTTGCCGAATACTTTCGAGAAGTATATCCGGCCATATAGCTGCTCCAACAAATAACCTTGCCAATATCCGGTGAGTAAACGTTTTTCGGTGGGAGTCAGTGCAGATTCTGCGATCTCTGCGGCGGCTTGGTCATACATTTTCCGAAGCCGTTTTCCCCGGGTCCGGTCGTAGGCCTTCGTTTCTTTCCCTGAATAAATCATTCCGTATTTTTTATTCAGGCTCAGCATCAGATTATGTAATTTTGCATGGTTTCCCGAAAAGACCGTTTCCGCATCCGGGTTTATTACAATCCCGTCTCCCGGTTCCAGCCACAAAGAACAATTAAATTTTCTGCCACAGTTGAAAGCATAAAAGCCAGGTTGATCTATAGCTGCGGTCAATGAAAAACTACCGTTTGAAATAGGAACCTGAGCGATTTGCTTCGACATGCTTCCTTTTTTTACCAGAGTTACCCAGCCTTCGGCAATCCCTCCCACTTGTCCGCTGACGGATATTTTCTGGCCGGCATAATCCTTCAACAATTCTTCCAATTGCATCTTCAGCAGAATATCCGAGGGGCGGCGGGCCTTCATCATCACCATTTTTCCTTTGGGATCAACCAACATAAAACGGGGGATACTATTCACTTTATATTTTTTGAACAAATTATGCTCGAAAGCTGCCGGGGCAATTACTCCATGATCTTCCAGACCGAACGCTGAAAGCATTTTTTTCCATTTTTCCTTGTCGGCTTGCTTGTCCACCGAGACGGATAAAAAAGCGATGTCTTTTCCCTTCAACTCTTCCATCAGTTGCTTTAAATAAGGAATTTCATACTGACAAGGACCGCACCAGGTGGCCCAGATGTCGATCAACAAGTATTTTCCCTTAAACTGCAGAGGAGTGACGGAACGGCCTTGATAGTCCTCGAAGTCAAAATAAACCAGGTCCTTGCCTTCCGGATTTTCCGGGGATACTCGCCAGGCTTGGCATCGGGCCTGGCATTTTTCCCACTTATTCCGTCCCTCTTCAGAGAGAAGCAGTTCTTTGACAGAACCCAGAATTTCTTCTCCCTGATAAAACCAACCCTGTTCGAAATATTCCTCTAGTTCTTGCAGTACATATCTTTCGCGTAATTCCGGAAGTGCTATCCGCTCTGCCCTCTTGCGTAAAAAATCGGTTGCCGAATAACTGAAAAGCTGAATGCGGTCCGCCATGCCGAAATATCCGCGCAGAATAATATTCCATCCGGGGTAGCGCATAAGGCCGGCTTGATCAAAACGTATGTCGCGGACAAACGCCATGGCCGAAGCGGGGATATCGACCTTACTTTGCGATAGTTCAAAATTAGAAAACTGCATTTCCAGCCAATTGTAGTGGATTCGTTCTTTTTGTTCGGCAATAAAATTCCTGTCCTTTAAGTTCGCAGTTGCCAAAGCAGCCAAAGCATTTTTTTCCCAGCTATTTATCCAAGCCAGGTATTCCGGTGTATACATTTCAGCAGGCTGGGGCCATAATTTCCTTGCGGGAGGAACTTCCGAAAACATCATCTGCAAGTTGCCCGTCAACATGTTAGGACGGTCGAACCAGAATCGTTGAGTCCAGTCGTATAAATAACGATTCACTTGTTTCTCATCGCCTGAAAATTTCCAGGGCAGTTTGTCTGTATTCACCACCACCGTTTCATCCGGCGATACCCGGATCCAGGAAGTCATGCCCCCGGCGATCAGGTACAGTAAATCGCTGCATTCCTTTTCCGGAACTACTATTTTTTGCACTTTTCCCTCTTCCTTTGCCCGGTAGCAGGCACGATCCCGCCCGCGCAAATTATTGTATACGCAGGCCTGTCCGCCGGTTCCTTTCAGAACGATGGTTCCGGGACCTGCCAACGCTTCTATGCCGGACATAAAAGCCAGGAGCATAAATATGATACTTTTTCTCATTTCAGGTCATTTTAAGGTTGTTTTTGCCATAACACCTCTTTATTCAATACAAAAATGTGGAATTGCTACCCTTGATATACATGACGCTACCCACACGGCCGTCCCCTTCCAAAGGTTCACCGCTTGCTCTCAAGTTCCCTGCTTGTATGTCGTAAAAGTATACTTTGTATTTTCCGGCTTTGTAAGTTGCCACTGCCATGCAATTAATGTTAAGGGTAGAAGGCCCCTGAACATGACGCATCCAGGTCACTTCTTCTCCGTCCGGTATTTCTACCTGAAGCTTTTCTGCATATCCGGCGTTGATGTTGCAGGAATATATCCGGTTATCTTTCGAAAAATAAATAATATCATTATCCAGATTGGTAGCCCGGCAATCGGCTTCCAATATCCCCAGATCATTTTCCAGGGTATCGCATTGTAGAATCGGATTTTTATAAGGGGGATTACAGTCTGCATTCAACTTCAGCATGCTGTACAGTTCTTCCTGTCTGTTTTTCATCAAAGCCCAGGCTCGCCCTTGACCGTATCTTCCTTGTGGTCCCATGAACAACAAGTCGGCCTCCATTTCGTTTACAGGAGGAAGCTTGATCGTATCTACCGGTCCGCTATTACTGAGCTTCAGTAAAGTGTTATTGTAGGAATCCATAGAACAAAATGAATGGCTGAGCTCATCGAAAAGCAAAGGATTAAAACGGCCGAAGTTTACAAAATAGGGAGAAAACCGATAATCTCCGGCCATAGCTTCTCCAAACCGTCCGGAATTACTGGTTATGGTAGGCAGCGCATACATTTGACCGTTATTTATTAAATAAATAGCCCTCCTGTCTGCCCAACAACTCTGAGGGGCGGTTACCGCCGGCATTTCATAAAACAAATTTTGAAAATCATTTTTAATTTTTCCGTCGCTTACCTTTATGGCCGCCATATCCTCACTCGAACAAGCCATCACCGCTATAGTATTGAAATAATCCTCTTTTTCTTCATTCCACACACAATAGAGAGTCGTAAAAGCCAAGGCTACCGCTTCGCCCTTCAATTTTCTTCCTTCATTGCTCCCGGCAATTACATCCGCCGCTTTTCCCTTCTCCGTAAATACATCATAATCGGTATACCCTTCCCTGTCTTTTAAGACATACCAACCTGTCGTTAAAGAAGTTTCTACCGCCAAGGGGGCAGTAGCGAACCGTGAAATTCCGGTTTCCTTTTCCCGGGCACCGAAAACAAGCATATATTCTCCGGCATTCAGATCTACTCTGTAATGCAATTCCCGGGTATGACAAATCGTGTCCAATTGCGGTTTTTCAACTAATCCTACCGGATAATACCCCCAAAAACAATCGTATTCGGCATCTGCCGGGGTAATTACCGGATCGATATTTAAAGAATCGATAAAAGCATATTTTAAATAACTTTCTTCGAGCCCTTCCACTTCCACGCTGAAAATAGCTGTATAATCATAGTTGCCTTTATCTTCATAGCAACCGTATAATCCAAGCAGAAAACCTATTATCATTACAAATAAATACTTTGTTTTCATATGATTCTGATTTTATTTTAGTGAACCGATAAAACTTTTATTCCTTAGTTTTTTTTCGAGCCTCAAGCATCTAAGGAGTACTTTATGGCTTGGCTTATAGATTAGGGGAACACCACCAAAGCGCTATTGAGGTTATCGGCCTCTTCCCGCATGGGAGCCAATCCTTCCGCCAGATTTTGAGGATCGTTGTTATACTTTAACAATTCCGCCTTCAGTTTGTTTCTCACATAAGAAATCTTCGCTGCATCTTTTCTCAGAAGCTTAAACCAATCGTCGTCCACTTTTTCCTGGGTGACCTCGATCATAAATTCGTGTTTGCGTTCGCTATATTTTCCGAATTGCCGCTCATACCAACTGTCCCACTCCTGAGGCCGGAGTAATTTGTCTCCCAGAACCACCACCCGGGAGAGCTGGCTGCTTTCTCCCAGTTTGAAATCGTCCGTTTCCACTAATTTTAAACACAGCCGCTTTTCCTCCCGCCGTAGAGAAGTATCCCGCAATAATATCACGGGAATTTTTACATAAACGGCACGGCTCTTAACTACAAGCAAGGGTTGCATTTCTTCCGCATCCATAGCTACATAGTGTATCCCTGGAATGGCCTTATTCGGTTTTTCCGTCATCGTAGAATCCTGTAGATTTCCTTTATTGTCATATTTATAGGTAATATCGTATTCCGGTTTTTGTTCTAAGGCTATTTTCCGCTCGGCTTCCGTCAGATTCCCCATGGTTTGAACGGTCAGATAAACGGTATCCCGGTGTACCGACTCCCGGTCTTTGTATACGAAATTATAGCGTTGTTCCTGGCTGCCGGTCATCTGGACACGGGCGACATCATCGAATAAGCGATATTCGGCTTCCCGGCAACCGGATGCTCCCAGCAAGCAAGCGGCATATATAATAAAAACAATCTTTTTCATTCCTTAAAATTTTCGTTTATCGTAATAACAACTTATTCATATTTAATCTCTGATTGAGGCAGCGGAACGACATAGCTTTCTTCGTTTCCCGGATCTTCCGCCCATAAAATATCTTCTACTGCCAGACGTTTGTACATATAAAAAGCCTGTCCTTCGCCGTAAAATTCCTTGTTGTATTCTTCTATTAATAAATTACGTACCTGCATTTCATCCTGAATATCGACCACTGGAATATCCCTCGACAAACAAAATTCTTTATAATATTCATTCGCTTCTTCCAAAGTACCGCACTCTATCAATATCAGGTAAATTTCTGCCAGCCGTAGCAATGGCATTTGATTGATTGCACCGCTCCCGTCCTTTTGCCAGAACTTTTTAACGACGTGCGATTTTGCCCCGTTCGAAGCCGTTAATTCCGTCCATAAACCCGTAAAGCGGATATCCGTAGTCCCTGCCGCATATAACTCGGGCACCACGATATTCTTTTCTTTTATGTACGCTGAGGACTCCTTGAAAAGACGGGTAACCCTTTCATACATATTATAGTCGTA
>CAJKZL010000181.1 GCA_905204385.1 uncultured Odoribacter sp.
TAGCTAAAAATAGATAAGTTTTTCGATACCATCCGTTTTGAATTGCCTGAGGGCGTGACTCCAGAAACCTTGCGTGAAGTGGCCTTGGAACGTGAAGTCAATCTGTTCTATTGTGAATGTGGAGGAGTAGGCTTATCGACCGATGAATGTATCAACGAAGAAGAGTTGAATGTCATTGTTTCCATCTTTGCAGAGGCTGCCGGTAAAAAGGCGGAGAAGGTTCGTTTCCTGGACGATCGTACCGTACTCGATCCGGAGATGTTGCGTGAAGATGAGTATATGCAGCAGCCGGTATTCAACATTTACCACTCTGAGACTGCCATGATGCGTTATATGAAAAATCTGGAACGCCGGGACATCTCGTTGGCTACTTCTATGATTTCTCTGGGGTCGTGTACCATGAAGCTGAATGCTGCGGTGGAAATGCTGCCGATCACCTGGCCGGAATTCGGAAAGGTACATCCGTTTGTGCCGTTCGACCAGGCAGAAGGATATCAGCAAATGATCCGAGAAACAGAACAGATGCTGGCGAAGGTTACCGGGCTTGCCGGTTGCAGCTTGCAACCTAATTCCGGTGCTGCCGGGGAATATTCCGCTTTGATGGTGATGCGTCAGTATCATATAGCCCAGGGCCAGGGACACCGCAACGTTATGCTGATCCCGGCTTCCGCTCACGGCACCAATCCGGCTTCCAGTACTATGGCTGGCTTGAAAGTGGTGGTGACGGCCACCGACCCCGAAGGAAATATAGATGTTGCCGACTTCAAGGCTAAGGCTGAGGCAAACCGGGACAATCTGTTCGGGGCAATGATCACTTATCCTTCTACTCACGGTATTTTTGAAGAATCTATCCGGGAATTGGTGAAAATTGTTCATGATAACGGTGGCTTGCTGTATATGGACGGAGCCAATATGAATGGACAGTGTGGTTTGACCAGTCCGGGAAATATCGGAGCCGATGCTTGTCACCTGAACCTGCATAAGACTTTTGCCATGCCTCATGGTGGCGGCGGGCCTGGTGTCGGTCCGATTTGCGTTGCCGAACATTTGGTGGAATTCTTACCTACTCATGCTGTAGTGAAAACGGGTGGTAAACACGGTATACATGCTGTAGCTGCGGCTCCTTACGGTTCTGTCAGCCTTTTGCCGATTACCTACGGTTATTTGCTGATGCTGGGAGGTGAAGGCCTTAAGAAAGTTACGGAAATGGCGATTCTGAATGCCAACTATCTGGCTTCGGCCTTTGAAAAATTGGGTTTCAAGATCCTGTTCAAAGGCAAGCAGGGACGCGTAGGACATGAAATGATCTGGGATTGCAGCCATTTTGGAAAAGAATACGGCATCACCGAACTGGACATTGCCAAGCGTTTGATGGACTTTGGGTTCCATGCTCCGACGCTTTCCTTCCCCGTACATGGCACATTGATGGTTGAACCGACGGAAAGCGAGCCTAAGGAAGAATTAGACCGTTTTATCGAAGCCCTGAAGACCATACGCGAAGAAATGGTGGAAGTCGCTGAAGGAAAGGCGGATAAAACAGATAATGTTCTGAAGAATGCACCTCATACCCATAAAGTGCTGACGGCTGACGAGTGGACACATGCCTATCCCCGTAGCAAAGCAGCTTACCCGCTGCCCTGGGGTGCTGAGAATAAGTTCTGGCCGCAAGTGGGACGCGTGGACGACGGATATGGCGACCGCAATCTGATGTGTACTTGCGATCCGCTCTACGATTATGTGAACGATCAGGAATAAAAGACGGAGGTTTATCTATGAAAAAACTGTTCACCATTCCGGTGGACAGTTTTTTTTATGGGATGTGGCGAAGCAGTGTTCCATTCAGTTGCTGCTATTCGGCATGTTCCGAAGGAGAATGGACCCTGCGACAGGGTATAAAGCATGTTGTCTTCGAACGGCTCTTATCGGAAGATGGAAAAATTAACGCTTCCGTACCGGCGATGTTCTGAAAAACGGGGATGTCGGGTGAAGTCGATATGAGCTGGATGTTCTATCACTACAATACCTTCGTCTGCCAGTAAGTCATTATCGAAAATAGCGGAGGGGATGGCAGGCAGATTTTCCAGCTGATAGGGAGGGTCGGCAAAGATGATGTCGAATTTTTGCCCCTGTAGTTTTTTGCAAGCCTGAAAAGCATCGTTTTTAAATACCTTCATTTTACTGAAACCCAGTTCCTGGGCTGTACGTTTGATGAATGCGTAATGCTTGTAATTCTGTTCTATGGATATGATTGCGGAGGCTCCCCGGGAGGCAAATTCATAACTGATGCTCCCGGTTCCCGAAAATAAATCGAGGACTCTGATTTCTTCGAGATCGATATAGTTTTTTAATACATTGAATAAATTTTCCTTGGCAAAATCCGTCGTAGGCCGGGCGCTGAAGCTTTTATCCGGAAAAATCTGTTTCCCTTTATGAGTTCCGCTGATTATTCGCATTTGTGGATATTTAGTAAATGGATGAAACTAGAATTATTCAGTTGAGGATTTTTAACCAGTTGAGAGAGCGGAGCATAATTCAAAATGGCGATATTGGCAATAAACTGGTTCAGCATATCTACCAAAACAGGATCCTGGATGAGATTACCGGAGATGGTGGTTTGCAGATTTTCCTGCCCGACATTGCATTGCTGAAGGCAATTGAGGGCATAATAGATGATATCGTTCACCGAGCCGTAGCTGAAGGAGTTGAATAAGAGCACTTCGCTACTACGGGTGAGCAATAAGTCGAAATATTGATCGTGAATATCCATAAACAGATGATCCGTATTGAACAAAATATTCGACAAGGAATGTATGATGAAGGGATAAGCATGGTTTACGATACATACCGCAGGGAATCGCGCTGTCAGAAAAACAACGAAATTCCGGGGTAAAGCCTCCACCAGATAACTGTCCATGAGTTTGATTTTCCGGTAGAGCAGGGTGGCGTTTTTTTGAGGGGAAAAGCATACTTTGTACAAATCCGCCAGGTTGTTTTTGTTGAAACTTTCCGTCGGGAGTAATATTTTTTCCTTCCGGCAAGATAGGACGAATACTTTCCGGTATTTCAGATTCAGGAGTGTGTCTTCGGTAATGACTTTTTTAACCTTTTCAATCGTCTCGTCCGGATGAGTACATTGAAAAGGCTGAAAATGGAAGGCTAATAATTTATGGGCTTCATCGTGTACACAAAATGAAAATCCATCCGTTGAAAAACGGATGGATAAGCTATATTGTGTAGAATTTTCTTTTATAAAATTGCTGTCAATATAATATACGTTTTGCATGCCATGCTATTATTCCCAGTTTCCTACGTTATTATTGGCTTCTTCCAGACTTCCTACCTTCAATCCGGGATATTTTTTCAAACGGATTCTCTCTCCGTTTTCTTCCAGTAATTGTTCATTATACTGACCTCTGATGTCCTCGAATATTTCCATGTTGGATATCCGTGCTTCAAACACCGGCACTTCGATGCCCGAATCGGTATATACTGTGGCCGATCCCATTTTGAATTGATGTTTGCGTTTGGTGAAGGGAACATATTTCAGGTCGTCGATTGCATAATCTTTGGAAAATACGCTTTCCAAGGCATTTACTTTAATGGTATCCCGGATGATTTTGCCTTCTTTAATAGCCTGCGCTTCGGTTACTCCGTTTTCAAGGTCTTCATCGCTCAATGAACCGATAGAACGAACTACTTTTACCGAATCGTATTTGATAAAATCGATTAAGGAATCCAGACTGCTGGTGTATCTGCCGTAAACGCCTTTATAAGCGTCCTGAGCGGTACGGATGTCTTTCAAACGTTGAATGATCCTCTCATATCTTTGTTTCTTTATTTCCTGGAATCGCTGAGGAACCATGATGCTTTGATAACATTGATAACCGAGATAAATAATAAGCCCGGCAAGAATGATCTGGATAATAAGTTTTTTCATATTTAACGTTATTTTTATTTGATATTAATACATAACTAAATTTCGGAGCTGTGAGGATGGTTTTTATTTTGTATCTTTATCCTGCAATTCAAACGTTACCAACACAACACAAAACCTTAATACTGCTCGCAAATTTAGGAAAAAATTTAGATTAAAGGCATAATCTGCAATAAATTTCGTGATGATTCAAAAACATTTTGAGGATATTGTATTAAAAAAATTCGGTTTTGATTTTTCTCCGGGACAAAAGGTGGCTGTCGAGCATTTTTGCCGTTTTTTCTTCGAGAGGGATAAGGAAGGATTGTTTTTGTTGAAAGGATATGCGGGAACAGGTAAAACGTCCTTGGTGGCGGCTATCATTAACGCCCTGTTGAGCTTTGAGTATAGGGTGGTTTTGCTGGCTCCTACCGGAAGGGCTGCCAAGGTTTTTTCGTCGTATGCCGGTTATCCGGCTTTCACCATACATAAAAAGATTTACCGGCAGAAAACGGCTGCCGATGGAGAAGGATTGTTTAACCTCGGTTTTAACGGGGGAGCGAACACCTTGTTTTTTGTGGATGAAGCGTCCATGATTTCCAATACAGACAGTGAAGGGAATTTCGGGAGTGGGTGCCTGCTGGATGATTTGATGGAATATGTTTATAATGGTAAGAATAACCGTTTGGTATTGATCGGGGATGTGGCTCAATTGCCACCTGTAGGGTTGGATATCAGTCCTGCTTTGGACAAAAGGGAACTGCAAGCGGCCTATCCGCTAAAAGTGACCGAAATCAGTTTGACAGAAGTGATGCGGCAGGCACAGTTTTCCGGTATTCTGTACAATGCGACCCTTATCCGGGGACTGATCGGTTCGGGACTCGATACCTTGAAACTGAGAGCCGGATGTTTTCCGGACGTTTTCCGCATCGATGGGGGAGAGTTACTGGAAGAAATAGATACGTGTTATAATAAATACGGGGAAGAAGAAACCTTGGTCGTCTGCCGTTCCAATAAAAGGGCTAACCGGTTTAATGAGGGGATTCGTCGTACTATATTGTATAAGGAAGAAGATTTTTGCAGCGGGGACCGGATAATGATCGTCAAGAATAATTATTTCTGGGGAGATAATTACGAGAAAATAGATTTTATCGCTAATGGCGATATGGCTACGGTGCGCCGGACGGGAAAACGTGCCGAACTCTACGGACATCGTTTTATCAAAGCGGACCTTAGGGTGGACGGCTATGAGGAAGAAGTTTCGGCTTGGGTGATGCTCGATACCCTGATGGCCGATTCTCCCGCTTTGACATATGAGCAAAATCGGGAATTCTATCGGGCTATTGAAGCTGATTATGCCGATATTGCTTCTAAGAAGAAACGGTATGAAAAAATCCGGGAAAATGAGTATTATAATGCCTTACAAATAAAATTTGCTTATGCCGTCACTTGCCATAAGGCACAAGGCGGACAGTGGGACGCGGTATTTATCGATCAGGGGTATTTGCCGGACGAAATGCTCAATGACGAATATTGGCGATGGCTATACACTGCCGTAACCCGAGCCCGGGAAAGAGTGTATTTTATTAATTTTAAAGAGGAATTTTTTCAGAAGTAAACGGGGAGTTTTCCTCCCCGTTTACATGGATTAGTCTATCTTCAGGTCGGTCATCATGGCTTCTATTTTAGCTGACGCTTCCTGTTGCGCTTGATGGAATTCGTTCACATTTTTCATCTCTGCGCGTGCTTCAAAGTAGAATTTGATTTTAGGTTCTGTCCCTGAAGGACGTACTGAAATTTTGCAGCCGTCTTCCAGAAAGAATTGCAGCACATCACTGGTGGTCGGGAAATCCATATCTTTAGTCTCTCCGGTCTGCAGATTTATTTCCTTCAGAGTAGCATAATCCTTTTTAATAAGAATTTTGCTGCCGTTTATTTTTTCGGGGGTATGATGACGGAGTTGATTCATCATATCTTTGATTTCCTGGGCTCCGCTTAAACCCTTGCGTACGATGTAAACCATTTTTTCCTGGGAAAAGCCGTAGTCCGCATATATTTCTTTCAGGATGCTGAACAGGGATTTACCTTGATCTTTGGCCCAGGCGGCGATTTCAGCCATCAGAGAAGTTGAGGAAACGGCGTCTTTATCACGGGTGAAGGAGCCGGGCATAAAGCCGAAAGATTCTTCTCCTGCCCCGATATAACCTTCGGCGCCTTTCTTGCGGATCATATCGGCGATCCATTTAAAGCCGGTATACACGTCATAACAGGGAATACCGTTTTTTTCCGCTATTTCTTTAATTAATTCGGAGGTAACGATGGTTTTAACAGTGTATTCATTTCCGTTGAGCAGACCTAATTCCTTCCGGCGACGGATGATATACCAGGTGAATATGATGTTGGTTTGGTTTCCGTTGAGCAGGATCCATTCATTACGGTCGTCTTTAACGGCTATACCGATCCGGTCGCCGTCCGGGTCGCATGCCATAGCCAGATCGGCATCGATTTCCCGGGCTTTGTCCAGTGCCAGCTTGAAAGCAGCAGGTTCCTCGGGATTGGCCGATGCTACGGTGGGAAAATCCCCGTCCGTAATCATTTGTTCGGGGATGGTGGTG
>CAJKZL010000182.1 GCA_905204385.1 uncultured Odoribacter sp.
GAAGGGCAGACAGATTTTCATCCTCACTGTTCCCGTAAAATGTTCGGCATGACCCAACCTCCTGTATTGCCTTATACCCGGGCTCATATCTCTGAACTGGCCGAACAGGTGATCCGGAGCCAGACCACGCTCACCGGAGTACAGCCTAAGCTTTCGGTGGATATTGCCAGAGCGGGCAACAATGCTCAGCGTTTCACCATGGTAGGCCTTTGGGGCAGATATATCCTGAAACCGCAGACTGTGCATTATCCGTATCTGCCCGAATTGGAAGATTTAACTCTGCATTTGGCCCGTCTGGCCCGTATCAATACTGTGCCGCATTCGCTGATCCGTTTCGAGGACCAGGAATTGTGTTATATTACCCGCCGCATCGACCGATCGCCTGATGGAAGAAAATATCCTATGGAGGATATGTGCCAACTGTCCGAACGGCTCACTGAATATAAATACAAGGGATCTTACGAGCAGATTGCCAAATTGATTTTGAAATATTCTTCTGCGCCTAAATTGGATCTGGGCAATTTCTGGGAACAGGTGTTGTTCTCCTGGTATACGGGCAATGCCGATATGCATTTGAAGAACTTTTCCTTATATAGCCTCCAGCCCGGACATTTTGTCCTTACGCCTGCTTACGATATGCTGGCAACTCTTTTGGTTATGCCCGGAGACACTGAAGAACTGGCTTTAACCCTCAATGGTAAAAAACGAAAAATCACCCGTCAGGATTTTGTCGTTGCTTTTACAGCCTCGGGGCTCAATGCTAAGATCATAGACAACTTGTTCGCTAAGTTCCGGAAAATGCTGCCGCAATGGCTGGAATTTATCGATATCTCGTTTTTGCCCCTTGAACTGAAGGAGCGATATAAAACTTTGCTCACCGAGCGGTTGAATGTGCTTCAAAAGTCCGGTGGAGAATAGTCCTTTGGTTTTCCGGTAAAAAATCGCAGGTTGCTTTTCGGAACGCTAGAAAATGAATATCGATAGAAAAATAATGAAGTGGGAAGATATATTTGCGGAATGGAATCCGTGGCATGGTTGTACGAAAATCAGTCCCGGATGTAAATATTGTTACGTTTACCGTCAGGATGAAATGTTCGGAGCGGAAGGCAGTAGCAGTGAGGTTCATCTGAATGCCGATTTCCGGCTTCCTGTTAAACGCAAACGGGATAAAAGTTATAAAATACCGTCGGGGAAGGTGGTTTTCACTTGTTTTACCTCCGATTTTCTGCTTGAGGAAGCCGATGACTGGAGGGAGGAAGCCTGGGCGATGATGCGGGAACGCAGTGACCTGACCTTTTTCTTTTTCACCAAGCGCATTACCCGTTTTATGGAATGTATGCCGGAGGATTGGGGCGAAGGATATGACAACGTGATCATCGGCTGTACGGTAGAGAATCAGGCTATGGCGGAAATGCGTTTGCCGGTATTTATGTCATTGCCCCTGAAACACCGTGCCATTATCGTGGCGCCTATGCTGGAACGGGTAGATATAACCCCTTGGCTGGATTCTTCCATCGAAGAAGTTTCGGTGAGTGGGGAGTCTGGGGCTCAGGCTCGTGTTTGCCATTATGATTGGATTCTGGACCTTAGGCGGCAATGCGTTGAAAACGATATTCCTTTCCGGTTTCATCAGACAGGTGCCAAACTGATAAAAGACGGCCGATTATACCGCATCAGAAGACCTTTTCAAATTTCCCAGGCCCGTAAGGCTCGTATCGATTATAGAATCGGCGAGGATTTTAAACCGATACCGGCTTCCCGCAGAGATTAGCATTATTTTCCGACGGAAGTAAATAATGGTGTTTATTTTCATATTGTTATCATAAATAACTGGCATTAAAAGTGAACATTTTATTGTGTTCCTGCGTTTTGTATGGTAGTTAAGTTTATTTATCAATCTAACAAATGAAAATATGGAACAAGTGAATTTGAATCCAGTGAGAAGGAGAGTTTCCTGGGGTAGTATTTTTGCCGGGGTGATGACCGTCCTGGCTGTATCCGTTTTGATATCCATTCTGGTCACCAGTATCGGTCTGTATAAGTTCGATCCTTTGTCCGACGATCCTACTGCGGGGATTGGCGCTACTGTAGGGATAGGCACGGCGATTTCGATGTTTGTCAGTTTTCTTATCGGTGGTTTTGGCGCCGGTAAATTGTCAGGCGTCGATGGAGTACTTCATGGTTTGGTGGTTTGGGCAACGACTTCGGTTTTTGCGGTGATTATGATGGTTCTGTTGACGGTAGGGGCGGTGAAAGTCACTTCGAATGTCCTGGGGTCGGTGGCTTCCGTGGCCGGAAGCGTACTTTCGGATGTCGGGTCGGTAGCAGGAAAAGGCGCGTCTGAACTGGCCAAACAAGCTAAAGATCTTTTCGGGGATATAGATTTCAATACCAATATAAAAGGAGACAGTATCCGTAAAGATGTTCGCCGGGCGTTAAGGAAAAGCGGTGTCAAGGAATTGAATCCGGATTATCTGGAAAACCAGCTCAAAGCGGTGAAAGGCGATCTGAAAAAAACGGTAAAGAAAATGGCCGCTAATCCGGAGCAAGCCGATCAGGTGCTGGATGGATTTACCGACCGTTTAAAAGCGAGGACGGACAAGATCACGAAGAATATCGACCGGAATGATGTAAGTAAGGCTATCGCCAACAATACGAATTTGTCGAAAGCAGAGGCGGATAAAGCGGTCGATCAATACATGGATATGATCGATAATGCTAAAGATTGGGCAAAAGAGCAGATCGGCAATCTTGAAGATACTCTTCAGAAAGCAAAACAGGAGTGGCAGGAAATCAAGCATAAGGCTTTGGTAAAAGCGGAAGAGGCTTCACAGGCGGCAGCCCGTTCGGCCCTGATCTCCTTTTTCGGACTGTTGATTGCTGCCGGACTTTGTTGCTGGGCCGGATATTTCGGAGCTCGAAAAACAAGACAAGGTTACGAAGCTTAAGAGCATCGAATCTCGATCATTTATAGAACAAAATTATTATTATTAAGGTAATAATTTTGTTCTATTTTATTTGTGTGTATATTTGTAAATATAAATTTAGACTAAAATTGTAGGGTAAAACAATTTAAACGTCCATATATGAATCTTTTTAAAAAAGATGGACTGAAATTAAAAATTTGTGGTGTTGCTACTGAAGAAAGCGTTGACATCTGTAAAGAGATTGACGGCATTGATGCTTTGGGATTTATACCGAATGTTTCGGTAAAGGATGTGCATAGCGATATGTTAAGCGGAGAGGAAATCAGTCGGCTGATCGGTAAGATGCCATATTCAATGGAGTCCGTATTATTGATAAAATGCGATGTCGAACCAACTGTTTTGGAGCTGATCGGCAAGACGAGGCCGACGGTAGTTCAAATTCAAAAGGAGGTCGATAAGCCTGATATTGTAGCCGGTATACGTTCGCATTATCGGAATTTGGAGATTATCAAGACGATCAGTGTGGATTGTGAATCGACGGTCGGTTCTTTATTGCAGGAAATTTCAGTATTTGAGCCTTATATCGATGCGGTAAATCTGGATGCAAGGGAGCCGGGGCATGGTTTTGTTCATAATTGGGAATTAAGTGCCGAAATAGTCCGCCATGTCCATGATATGAATTTAAAGTTTGTGCTGGCGGGTGGATTGAATCGGGATAATCTGGAGAGGGCGATC
Source organism: uncultured Odoribacter sp. (assembly GCA_905204385.1). Next base: position 3,663 of record CAJKZL010000182.1, read on the forward strand.
GATCAGGTGCGGCCCGATATGGTAGATATTATGACCGGAGCAAGGCTGATGCTCGGCGGGAAGCCTGTCAAAAGGAAATTGGATGCACAAAAAGTTATGCGTATCGCTGAAATTGTCCGGAAATATAAATGATAGACTTATGAATTTTATCGACCCTTATTTACAGGCATTGTCGCCTGTCCGGAAAGAGAAATTAGAGGAAATATTGCGGGATTGGCAGATGGATGAAGCTGAATTTGTCCGGAAATTGGATGATTGGTTTAATAATTTTGAGCACAAAGACAAGGATCTGGCCTTTAAGGTGATAGAAAACGTAAATTATTATTCTTTCCGTCGGTTTGATAATCAACTCGCCATGTTATTCCAATATGTCGACCAATATTTATGTGAATTTGATAAAAATTTATCCGACGTTAGAATTTTAATTCCGGAAGAAAGAGGAGATAGTGCGGATCGTCATGCTTATGATTTGATTAAGAAGTGGGGAATAGAGCAAAAGAATATTATTACCATCGATAAGGTACAGAAGGAGATAAAAAATAATCATATTACCTCCGAGAGTATTCTGGTTGCTTTTAACGATACTTATGGGACAGGCAATCAGTTTATGCATTCGATCTGGAAAATACTGTTGGGGTTGAAAGAAGAGTTCGAGGACATTCCGGCTTTATTTGTCCTGGCTCTTGCTATTTCTGAAAAGGCATTGGATTATTTTCGTTATAATTTCGATAATCAAAAAGTAAGGGTGATTCCTGATAGTCCTCAAAAATCGGCTTTGGATATTTTTACAGCCAGGGAATATAACCGACTGGAAGAATTATGTTGCCGGGTTTATCCTTCTCACCCGATGGGGTATGGCAATATAGGTTTATTAACGGCCTATTATTTCCAATGTCCCAATAATACGTTGCCTATCATCTGGGCGGACGGGAGCAATAACATCGTAGACGGGAAGGCTTATCCCTGGAATCCTTTATTTCCTTACCGGGCGAAACGGCACATAAAGAAGGAAATATGTGAAGCGGCACCAAAAAAGTTTGAAGAAAGAACGGTACTAAATTTTTCAGATCAGGAGTTGGAGTCGATCAATAGCACTTTAGCGAGATGGAAGTGTGAGCCTGTTGTGTTGGAAGGACATATGAGCCGGATGGGGGATTGGTTTGCTAATTTTCGGCCCGAACAGAAGGCATTGGCATTGAAACTCTTTACTCATACCGAGTTTTTGAGTATCGGTCGTGTTAGAAAGTTAATCAAAGATCTGAGTTATAGAATTTTGGAGGATGTGAGGATTAAAGGTGGCGACCGTTCGGATATTTTGCTGGTATTGACAGGTCATGAAAAATCCAGTGTTTATCATTATGTTTATGATTTTTTGGACCTATGGAATCTGAAAGTTTCACAAGTGGTGCGTTTGGAAGATTTGGAAAAGAGAGAATATGAAGCTTTGAATAAATATCTGATTTTATTTTATCATACCCGTGCGGGGAAAGGGGGTCATTTTCGGGACGGAATCTGGAACAGATTGAAAAATATGCCTGCAAAGTGTTTTTATATCTCTTCATTTATCATGTCGGAAGCCAGTAGGAGAATGTTTCATACGCTGTCGGAGAAGGAAAATGTGAAGCTTTTTTATTCCAAAGAATTTTCCAGAACCGTAAAGGACCTATTTAGCGAGTCCGAATGCCAGCAAATGGAAGAAATATTTCAGGAGAAAAACTTTCCTGTAAAACAGAGGGTATTGGACAGCATGTTGACCACCTATTATTTTACGTGTCCGGAATCGGCATTTTCATTCCTAGGTTACAACAGTCCGGTTTGGAAATCTTTGTTTAGTTGATTAAATAAGACAGGAATGGATTTTGAAGTATATGTTCATCGGATAAGTGGTATCCTGAAACGCTGGGGATTTGTTGAATTTTCTCCGGAATGGGACCAGAAAATGGCGGATGTCAAAAAATGGCTGGCTTGTTTTCAGGATTCCGAAGTGAGTTTAGCCCTGAGGATTTGTGAAAGGCTAAAATTTTATACCGATGCCGAAATAAGGGATATATGTTCAGATATAGCGAAAAAGATCAGCAGCTTAATAGGGGGTGAGTTTGAGAAAACGATTTTTTATCCCTTAGGAATATCCTCATCTGCCAGCGGCAGCAACTTTCTTTATAGTTTAAGGAAAGAATTGAAACTCGATGAGTCTCATTTTCCCCAGAAAGAGATGGATTGTTATTTGCATTGCGATTGCAATCTTATTTTTATCGATGACATTATCGGCAGCGGGAAGCAGGCGGTGGGTTTTTACAAAAAATACCTGAAAGGGACAGAAGCGAAGTGTTATTATTTCTCTTTGCTAGGCTTTGAAAACGGTATATCGAAGGTTAGGCAGGAAACCGGTTTTATACAAGTAATGTCCGGGAGAATACTCTCGGAAGAAAACCGGGTTTTTGATCCCTGCTCCAGGGTATTTACAGCAGAGGAACGGGAATCCATAAAGAGAATATGTGAAAAATACGGCCGGAAATTGTACAAAGATCATCCTTTAGGTTATGACGATACGGAAGCTTTAATTGTTTTTCCTCACAATTGTCCCAACAATACTCTTCCTTTAATTTGGGCAGGCGAAAATAATGAAGGGGCGGCTGGGGAAATCCACTGGCATCCGTTATGGGAAAGAAAAAAACTAATTAACGATAACTTAAAATTATCACTCCCTGGACCGGATAAGGATAACCTATTTGAGAAAGTGGCGGAGTTTTGTGATAAAAAATTTGCAGGCCCATTGAATGCTGTAATAAAGTATCACAAAGATATGCACGAATATCAACTGAAAAACCTCTATTTAAGATTGGAAAAAAATTATTATGCGAATAA
>CAJKZL010000183.1 GCA_905204385.1 uncultured Odoribacter sp.
GTAAATTGATTTATACCGATGGAGGGCATAATCCTCCGGGAGTTATCCGTAAAAGCGGAATTGTTGAATTCTTGCCGGCTACGGGCGATATGGTTTTAGGAATCCGTGAAAATGCTGTTTTTCATGAGAATGGCCTGAGATTGGGACCGGGTGACCGTTTGTTTCTTTATACCGATGGAGTAACGGAAGCTATGAATGACCGGTATGAGTTATATGGAGAAGAACGATTGCTTGAGGAATGCCGGAAGATGGCCGGAGATTCTTCCCGGGAGATGGTGGATAGAATAGCGACGTCTGTCACCGGGTTTGCCGGAGCTGCCGAGCAATCGGATGATATTACGATGTTGGCTGTTGTCATAAAATAAGGAAAATCTATAAAATTATGGTGTGGGAATTTAGTCCGGGTTTGTTGTTCCGGATTTCTGCGAAGATCGATATGGGGAAAAGATGGGTGATCTGTTTTGTTTTCAGTTGTTTTTCCTTTGGGGTAAACGCGCAGGAATATACAGCGCAACGGATATTACAGCAAGCGGTAGCAGCGTATAATATCGGACATTTTAAACAAGTAGAGGCCTTATTGGAGAAAGAGCGGATATCCCGTTGGCCGACTGAAGAACGTTGTCAAGCCTGGCGTTTGCTGGCTTTAACTTGTCTGGCAACAGATCGTTGGGATCATTGTCTAATCATGATACAATGTATGTTGGAAGCCGAACCTTATTATACTCCATCCCTCCAAGATCCTTTACGCTTTGTCCAGTTGGTAAAAAAAATGCAATCGGGTAATACGACCTTAGTGACTGCTTCGCAACAGGAAGAAAGTCCCGCGGAAGCTCCTGTACCTGTTACGATTATTACCCGTGATATGATGGCAAATATCGGTGCGCGGACTTTAAAAGAGGTTTTGCTGGCCTATGTTCCCGGTATGAACCATGTGGAAAGTGCCAATGAAGTAAACATAGCCATGCGCGGTATCTTTTCTTCCGGCCAACAGAAAATATTGATTATGCTTAATGGACATCGGTTGAATAGCCGTACGACAAACGGGGCAAATCCGGATTACAGCATTGGCTTGACAAAAGTGAAGCAGATCGAGGTTTTGCGTGGTCCAGCCTCTTCTTTATACGGAAATGTAGCATTGACCGCTGTCGTCAATATCATTACCGAGGATCAAACTGACGGCATCACCGTAGAGTTTGGAATGGGAAACTGGGGACAGAGACGAATTGATTTACTGATAAACAGGCGTTTTCCGGATGCCCGCTTTAAGATCTGGGGAGAAGTGTTCCGGTCAGACGGGCAGTTGGTGAGGGTGGCCCGTGAACAGGCGGTGACCGATCCGTATACGGTGAAACAGTCGTCCGGTCAAGCTATTATCGGCGGTTATAAAGATCAGCCTTCTTACGACCTGGGATTTACTGTAAATCATCGGAAATTTTATTTTTTGTTCAATCAACGTTATTGTAAACCCGTCGATCCTTTTGCTGCTGTGGGCAGGGCGCAGGGTGCATGGTATACTTATGGCAAATATCCGAAAGTGAATGGGATGAAGACAGGATATGGAATCAGAAATACACAAACAGAATTAGCCTGGAATGGAAATATCGCCTCCTGGAAAATAAATGGGAGCATTGGGGTCGATTGGGTGATTCATAACCAAATGGCGGTTGCCGGTGACGGAATGAGAGGATATGAAATGAACGGGGAGTATACCTATAATAATTGTCAAGTGGTGAATTGGCAGGAATATACTATCGGAGGAATGGTGAAAACTGCTGTGAATTATGATGCGGGAAAAGCCGGAAACGGGAATATATTGATGGGGTTTCAGTTTGAGCATACCCGGGTATATTCCTCGGATTGCAGACTCTGGAAAGATTTTGATATTTTATTAGTCGGGTTGGATGTACTTAAGACAGGAAAAGAAAATTCATATTCAGGTTTTACGCAGTTTAAACATCGTTGGGCTAAACAAGGTATTGTTAATGCAGGTATCCGTGCGGATTGGAAGATCCGGGCAGACGGAAAATCTATTTTTGCCGTTTCGCCCCGGATATCGTTGATTTGGCTGCCGGAAGGACCTTGGCATTTTAAAGGAAGCGTTTCCAGGGCTTTTGTGGATGCTCCTTATTTTTTTCGTTATTATAATTTGCCTACCTATAAGGCAGACAGCTTGCTAAAACCCGAATATCTGACTTCTGTACAGTTGTCTTACGGTTGTCAAATAACCGGAGGCTGGTATTTTGAGGGTAATTTGTTTTATAATTTATTGACGGATATGATCTATAGGGATAAAACGATCATGAATGATTCCGATCCTTATAAGAATGCCGGCCGTATGAAAATTGCCGGTTGGGAGCATATCTTGCGTTTTCAGGGTAATCGCTGGCGGACTAACTGGAATATGGCTGCATTACTGGCATTGAACCGGGTGGAAAATGTTTCCGGAAAAGGAAAAGTATACCATATCCCTCCCTTGACGCTGACCGGAGTGGTGGCTTATTGTGTGTTGAAAAAAGAAAAAGGTGAGCTTTGGTTGCAAATGGATGGAAAGTATACGACCAAACAATCGTCCCCGATCCGGAATATTTATTTTGGGCGTGGACCTAAACCTCAAGGAATAACAGACGAATATGGGGCCGTGACTTTACCGGATTACCGTTTACCGGCAAATTATTTGATAAACGGTGGGGTTTCCGGGCAATGGAAACGAATGTTTTTTTCGGGGTTTGTATACCATGTTTTCAACCGGGTTTATTATCAGGGAGGTTCCACTTTATTGCCTTATCGTCAGCAGGGGAGAAGCGTGTTGTTAAAAGCAGGTATAAAATTCAAATAGGTCCGATGAGGAATAGAGGAATTAATAACGAATTATTTAAACATAAATGAAATTGAAATGATAGAATTGAACCGATGGCAGAAAAGGTTTTGGGTGGATAGTTTGCTGCAACGGGGAAATGCGGCCAATATCGCGTTTATTTTCCGTGTAACGGGACCTTTGAATATCGAAATATTTACTGAATCTGTAAGGAATATTGTCCGTAGAACCGAAAGTTTACGCTGTGTATGCCGGAATGATGAAGGAGGCGCTGTTTTAGCAGAGGCAGCAGAAGGAGAATTGTGTATAGAAAGCCTCGGTACAGACGGGAAGCAGGAAGATGATCTTGATGCATTCGGTCAACGTTTGTTTGATCTGGAAAAAGATTTACCCTTACGGATATCGATCCGGAAAGAATCCTTCGATAGATTTCGCATAGTCTTTGTTTTTCATCATATCTGTGTGGATTTGGTGAGCTTGGCTGATTTTTGGGACCAATTGTCTGTACATTACACCGTTTTATTAAAAAGGGGAATATTAAAACCTACTGTAAGGCCGGTATTGAAGGATTATCTGAAACTGGAAAAGAATCAGGATCCTCAATTACTTAAGGCGGGAATTAAATATTGGCGGCAATACATAGAAAGAGTGCAACCTGTTGTAATTTTGCCTTCGGGGACGTCGAAAGCAGGATGTATATTTTTTGACCTCGGCCCCAGGTTACATTCCAGAGTGAGTAAGTTAGCCCGGGAATTGAAAACAACGCCTTTCCGTGTGCTGATGAGTGCGTGGTTATGGACTTTATCGGCCTATTCGGGGAATCGTTGCCCTGCATTTAGTTATGCCGTCAATGTACGTCCTGTGGAGTGTTCTGGTCTCATTGCTCCTTTTGTGAATAATTTGCCTTGGGGAATGAATTTGGAAGATAATCCTTCTTTCAGGACGACTGTGGCGGAATGTACACACCAAAGACAAGAGTCCCGGAAATATCAGGAAATCAGTATAACGGATATCCTGGAATCTCTACGTCGAGCCGGTGTAGTAAAGCAAGGCGAACCTTTCCTGAACACGGCGGTCAATTATGCACCGTGGGGAAATTCGCAGCGTTTGGAGTTGACCGGAACAGTGGTTGAATTCGAACGCCGTATAGCGACGGATTCTTATTTTGATCTGACCTTGGAGATAGAGCCCGAAGCTCCGGGACATTGCCGGATGATTTATAACAATAATCTGAGTAGGGGAATAATAGAGGGAATGGAGCGTTTTTGGATTCGTACATTGAATAGAGTCTGTCGCAATGCGGATGTCCGGTTTGCCGAAATTCCTTTGTTGACTCCCAAGGAAAGAGCAACGATATGCGCAAGATCGGGAGAAACGCAACGAATCCATGAGCAGAGATTTACCCATTTCCTTGCTGATTTCAGACGTATGGCTTGTAAATTCAGCGAAAAGATCGCGATAATCACTCCTTATGAAAGTATTTCCTACCGGAATTTAGAGGAGTGGAGCGACTGCATCGCTGCTCTGATCCGGAAAGAAGGCAAAGGAAGACCGGTGGGAGTTTGTTTGGAACGTAACTGCAACTATGTTGGAATTATTTTAGGGATACTTAAGTCAGGCCTTCCTTATGTCCCGTTAGATGCTGCCTATCCTTTGGAACGCTTGAAATTTATGGCCCGGGACTGTGGTATGCGAACCGTAGTGACACAGGAAAATCTGGCAGGAAAGACAGGATGCCGGGTAGAGTTGTATATAGAAAAATTGAAGGAGATAAAAACAAAAACAAAAACTCTTGTTCCTACTGAATGGAAAGAAGAGCGGACAGTCTATATCATCTATACTTCCGGAACTACCGGAAAACCGAAAGGAGTGCCTATTGCCTATGGACAATTGCAGAGTATGATCCGGAATGCTGTAAAATTATTTTGTCTTACTTCCGAAGCTATACAGATGCAATTTGCCAATTTGGCCTTCGATGCTTCGGTAATGGAAATTTTTCCCGCTTTATCCGTGGGAGCGAGTTTGTGTTTGGTTCCGGAGAACGTGCGAAAGAATCCGTTTCTATTGGTGAATTTTATTCTGGAATACAAGGTTACAACGGCCTATATAGCTCCGGTTATTTTGTCGCGTATGGAAGGACAATTGCCCGGTTTGAAGGTATTGTCGGTGGGCGGTGAGAGTACTCCGGCCGATGCCCTCCGGCGGTGGAGTAAAGGACGGTATTTGATGAATTTATACGGTCCGACGGAATGTACTGTATTTGCGACTGCTTGCAGGGTGAAAGAAAGAGGCCTGTCCAACGATATAGGTGCGGTTGTGGAGGGGATGTGTGCTTATGTGATGGATGAGTATGGGCGTTTATTGCCGATAGGCGTAAGCGGAGAATTGTGCCTGGGAGGACAACAATTGACGTCGGGCTATTTGAATCGGGATGATCTGAACCGGAAAAAATTCATCATGTTGAATGGATATCATGGTCCGCTCAGGCTATATCGAACCGGAGATAGAGTCGTGCGGAAAGCAAACGGGCATTTTTTGTTTTTAGGCAGAATAGATTCACAGGTTAAAATCCGCGGTTTTCGTGTCGAACTGGGGGAAATAGAGGCTACTTTAAATCGATTGAAAGGTGTTCGGCATGCTCTTGTTATGATAAAAGGTGAGGGAGAACAGGGCAAGCTGGTGGCCTACGTTCAGCCGGATAAGCAATGGGATTGTGGATCGGATTATTGGCGGGAACAGTTGATGCTGCAACTACCTTCGTATATGCAACCGTCCTCTTATGTGTCAGTAGACGCTTTTCCATTGACTCCAAGCGGTAAGATAGATCGTCGGCGATTGCCTGAACCCGAAGAAAACCGGAAGGAGTATATTGCTCCGGCAAACCGGACGGAAAGTGATCTTGCTCGGATTGCCGGAAAGCTTTTGAATATATCTGTGCTTAGTGTTGCAGAAGATTTGTTTTATTATGGGCTAAGTTCCCTTACGGCTGTTATTTTATCGGAAGAAGCTGAACGAATGGGTATAAAATTGCCTGTATCTATTATTTACCGGGAACGTACCTTACAAAAAATGGCTAGAGTTTGTGGGAAAAGCAACATCTGTTATTGGTACACTCCTCCTCGTAGTCGGGGCCCGGTGGTGGTGCTCATATGCGGTCACTCGGATTTTGATCCTCTATTGCGCCCGTTGGCTGATGAATTGAAAACCCGGTATGCTGAATTGGTGGTGATCAGTTATCATGATTATGATGCTGCATTACCGGATTCGGCCGATTTTAAGACGTTATTGGCCCTATATGAGCGTGAAATAGCAGGTTTACTGCCTTACGGTAGTTTTATATATGCCTTTACCGGCCATTGTTTCGGGGGGGAGATTGCATATGCTTTGGCGGCTCGCTGGGCTGTAGTCCATGCAGCATGTCCCGAAGTGTGGATGTTCAATTCGCTGGCTATTCGTAATATGCCGGAAAATTGGATAAAGACCCGTTCCCTCTGTTCCGATAGCCAGCAAATATTGTGGGAAATAACGCTCAGGAAACAAAAGCAGACGGCTTGTCTCGTTCAGTCGGAACATCTTCCTGTCTATAGAGGAAGGGTAGTGCTGTTTGTGGCTTCCCGGTTTACCTCCCACCTGGCCGGACCGGGTTTACCGGGCCTGTCCGATCATAAAGTCCTCCGATATATGAA
>CAJKZL010000184.1 GCA_905204385.1 uncultured Odoribacter sp.
CTGTCACGTGCCTTGTCCGGAGCGATACCGTATTCCTCCTCCCAGCCGGAAACATAACCATCGAACACTTCTTCCAACATTCCCTCGCGGGTGAAATCCCGGCCGTTAAAATCGATATGAAACACCGGGTACGTCAGCCAGTCCTTTTCCAGCCGGTCGATCGCCAGGCCCCGGAAGAGCTCCTTGCGGCCCCGGAAATAATTCTTCAGCGTGGACACCAGCAGGCTTTTGCCGAAACGGCGCGGGCGGCTGAGAAAATAGATTTTCCCTTCTTTTACCAACGAATAAATCAAGGCGGTTTTGTCGACATAAACGTATCCGTCCTCAATGATTTGATCAAAACTCTGTATTCCTATCGGGTATTTCATGATAAAGCGGTTTTATCTCCCGAACAAAGGTAATATAATCCGGTGACATACCCAAGCTCCGGGGCTGACCTTCTGAGCCTATGGAGTCGACGGCATATCCCTAAAACCAATGCAATTTGTTTTCCACTCCCCGATGTTTTGGAATCGTCCAGTCGATCACCTGCGGACCGGATAAGGAGGAAATGTATACAACCTTCCGGTAAAAAATGAAAAGTTAATCCAGACGTTTCCATTCCCACAATATGGAAAAAACCGTGGCGGCAATCAATAGGGCGATGACGTAACGGTCGGCGACCGTGAAAAGTTGTTTTACAGAGCGGATGGTTTTATAGTGTGTGAACCAATAAAAAAATATGCCTACAACGTATACGCCGGAAGAAAGTAGTAGCAGGTGTATGTTACCGGCATAAATGATCCACAGGCAATATACGACGGTGATCGTTCCGGTCAGCATGGCGATTTGACGGGATATTGCACGCTCTTGGTAAATATTTTTTTTCAAGCCGATTTTAATCAGAAACAGTGCGCTTAGAATATAGGTAGGCAAAATCAGAATGCCGGAAATGTCGGCGGAAAGTACATATATGTTGCGTGCTAACAGGGTGATAAATAAAAAGAGCTGTATAAAGCCGGCATTGATGAGCAGGGCGTTGACGGGAGAACCGTTTTTATTATGCCATGCGAAAAAATGGCGTAGGATGCGGTCGCGGGCAGCCGCGGCAGGCAATTCGGCTGCGATAATCGTAGAGACGAGCCAGGCCCCGGCAACCGAGACGATTACGCTTATATTGACGAAGATACGGGCCCAATCGCCTATGCTTTTGCCCAGTATTTGGCCGATCACCGGATCATCGAGTTGTATCATTTCCTGCCGGCTGACGAATCCGAAAGCCAGAATACAAACCATGATGTTGAGGATGAGACAGATGATCGTTCCGAGAATAGTGGCATTGCCGATATCGGAAGGTCGGCGTGCGCGCGTAGCGACAATAATGGCGCCTTCTATGCCGATAAAGAAAAAGAGGGTGGTGAGCAATGTACTGTTCACTTGCCGGGAAAGGGGTCCCAGATGGCTTGCTTTACCCCAGAAATCGATCCGCATCATATCGTAATCTGCAAAACTGAACAATAGAATGATGATCAGCGCGAGGGCTGAAAATTTCAGGATGGTCGAGAGCGTATTGACAGTGGTGGCCAGTTTCAGGCCGAAGGATACCACGAGGGTGAAAAACCAGCTGAAACAAGATGCAAAAATGAAGGTCGGCCAGCCATGTTCGAGCAGTACAGGGAAGAACAATCCGAAGGCATCGTTCAGCATCACGGACAATACGACGTTTCCGATAGCGGTTCCCATCCAATAGCCCCAGGCAATGTTGAAACCTGTGTAGTTGCCGAAACCTGTTTTGCTGTAAAGATAAATACCCTGGGACAGATCGGGACGAACTCTGTTTAAAGTCCTGAAAGTCATGGCGATGCTCAGCAGTCCGATGCTTGAAATGATCCAGGAAATCATAATGGCTCCCAGGCTTGCCACTTCAGCCAGTAGCTTAGAAATATTGAAGATACCGCCGCCGATGACTCCACCGACGACGATAGCTGTCAATCCCATTAAGCCTAGATTCGTTTTCTGCTGCTTCATGGGCTGTTTTACGATAAGCAAAGGACAATGTTGTTTTGTTTATCGTAAAACGCTATGTTTTCGTTTATCTTTATTTGTAGTTTTGATTCTGTTTATTAAGCACTTCGGACGGCTGTTCGTGACCTTCGAGCAAGGTAAAGCCTTCCCAGCGGACAATACCCTTCGGATCGATCAGGATTACATGGGGAATACCTTTCACTTCCAGCTTTTTTTCCATGGTTTCGGCAGGATCGACACCGTAGTAATATTCGATGACCGGTTCTTTCATGGCGTTGACTTTTTCCGTAGTCTCGCTTGAAATGCCGATAACAACCAGGTCGTCAGGAAATTCTTTTTGAAATTCGTTGAGTTCGGGGATTGCTTTCCGGCAAGGACCACACCAAGTGGCCCAGAAATCGACCAATACAAATTTGCCTTCGGTATCCGGTTGTTTGGAGATCCATTCGGCAACGGTCAGTTCGGGCGCCTTTTCGTTCAATACCGATTTTGCCCACATTTTTTTCCCATTGTTGCTTTCCTGGGCGAAAGAAAGACTGCTTAAGCAAAGCAAGGCGATAAATAGAAAAGTGTTTTTCATACGATTGGTTTGATTTAAATGTATTGATACTTAAAGAGTGTTGAGCAGCTTATTGTTTTTTTACCCATTCATAGACAGGGTCGATGCCTTTCATGAAATCGGAGAAACTCATTTCAATGGCGACGTCGGGTACAATAGTATTCGTATTTTCGTCCGTATACTTAAAATAATTAGTGGAATACCTGACTTGCAATTGGGAAGCAGGAAGCTGAAAATCCCTCACTTCACCGAAATGGTTCGGTTTTCCCGCTGTTTCTTCACCTATGAAGACCGCATCGGTTAACCGTTTGAAATCCATGGCATTTATGATCGCAGAAGAAAAGGTTGCTCTGCCCAAAACCACATAGGTTTTTATGGTAGGATTTTCTTTTAGAAATGTTGCCAACCTTTCGGCGAATGCCGTACCTTGAGCCGAACTTCCACCGCCGTTATATCTGAGGTCGAATACGATTTTTTCGACGGATTCTTCGGTCAATGCGGTAAATACTTTTTCTTCGAATTCTTTAAACGAAGGAAGGTTGTCTGCCATTTCCCGGTTACCGTATTCTAAGGCAACTTCTTTGCTTAAACACTTATTATATAAGATGTAATGTATTTTTTCATCGGAAAAATAGAAATCAGTGAAAACCTGATTTTGCTGTGCTGTACTGCATGCCAGGGAATCGGGTCGGATAGTAACCCTGTTCGTTCGATTCATTTCAGAAGGCTTGATCCAATAAGCCTCCTTTTGATTTGCCGGTGTATGCAGACCCAGTTTAGCCCCCTCTGCGTCGGCAAATCCAAAGTATTCCAAAATCTGAAGAGAAGGAATCGCTTGCGGTATCAGTAATTTGGTTACTGCTTGATTGTCGATCGTATACAATGTGCTTAAACTATCGATGACCGTGGCTATGGGAATATCGTTTATGGATAACACCCGGCTTCCCAATATTTTTTCATTTTCCGGAGTCGTATGGATCACATGGAGTCCGTCGCTTGTCCAAAGCAAATGAATCGGAAGTTTTTGACCGGCATTTAGCAGACGGTCAAAATTAAGCATGGTATGGGAGTCTCCGAATTTTGCAATTAACTGCTGGGCTTTCAGGGCAATTTGAAAATCATTCAAATGCTCACTTTCCTGCTTAATTGCATTTATGCCCGACAAGAAATCTTCTTTACTTTTTACAGTGAAAAAGTTGTAGTGTTTTTCGGACAGTTCTTTTGCCAGATAGTCTAAATCGGTATTCCAGTCGATTTTTTTATTTTGAGCATATGTCGTCAAAGCCAATATTGCTGCTACAGCTAACAAGCCGAGTTTCATCATATTGTTATTCTCTTTCTTTTTTATTGCTATTTAATGCTCCGGAGACTTTATGCTTCGGAAGTATGGGGTGTGATTCTCGAACTTAAGGTCGATAAGCATAAAGCATTTTTCAGCCTTTAGTATCTCAGTATCCTGTTTCATAGCACAAAGATATTGCTTTTAATTTATAATAAAGGACGGTCGATTGTCCAATTTAGTCATCGTGCAGATTTCAGCGTTTTATGTTGCTATACTGTCAGATACCCCTGATGTAGAGGCAGGCAATTTCTTTGATCTGTTTGGCAAATGGGCGGGATGCGGGTGCAGGCTTATTCTCGCTTCATTTCAAATGTCATCCCATTTTGTTTGAGCATCATTTTGTTTTCTATCGGAATAAATTCCAATTCCAATCGTGCCTGGTCGAATTTGAATTTATTTTTCTCTACGCATTCTAATGGAAATGACGGTTGACCGGTTCCTTGCGCTACTAAGGTGTTTCCGTTTCTACTGATTGTTAATTTTAACGGGAAAGCGCTGGATGAATAAACCCCTAAATAGGTTTCCAATTCCTCTGCGGTCAATGTAATTGTTTCTTTGAATTGAGGAAGTCGATATTCTTTTCCGAAATAAATGCTCAATGAGCCCAGTATAATGTCGTTTAACGGATAGACAACACCATTTGAAGTTAATGCAATAGACACTTTTTCTTCGGGAAAATAAAAGGCATTTGCTTGAAAACCGTCTATTCCTCCCGTATGTCCATATCCTTTCATGTCATAAAAGGGGACTCGAATCAAACCCAAACCAAAGTTATCTATCACTGTAGTCATTTGTTTCAGGCTTTCTTCTGCGACAAGCTTTCCTTCAAATAAATAATTCAAAAAAGTATTCAGGTCAAACGGGGTTGAAACGATCGCTCCTGCTCCCAGCGGAATACTCATATCGGTTTCTTTTTCCTGTTTCCATTCGGATAATTTGATATATGACAAGGCTTCGTTGTTATCCGTATCGATTTGGCTTCCCACAAACGTATTTTTCAGACCACAAGGTCCGATAATTATTTCTTGCAGCAATTCGGGAAATTTCTTTTTCGTCACATCTTCCGCAATAAATGTAAGCAGAACATAATTGGAATTAGAATATTCAAATTTCTCGTTGGGTTCAAATGACACTCCGCCTGATGCAATTCTGTTTAAAACTTGTTCTTTGGTTTGTTTTTCGGTATTCCATTGCATGTAGTCCGCCACATTCGTAAAATTAGCGATTCCGCTTCTGTGTTGCAGCAAGTGGGCGATCGTTATTTTATCCGCATTCTTTATTTGAGGATAAAAATTACCGAGTGTTGTCGATAATGATAATTTTTTACTTTCGGCCAGTTTCATGATGATCGTGGCCGTAAATGTTTTAGAAATGGAGCCGATACGAAATTTCGTCGAAGAATCATTCTTAATCCTTTTCTCCAGGTCTGCATAGCCGTAACTTTTTCGATATATTTCTTCGCCATTGTGGAAAATAGACACGCTTCCCATGCCTTTATCCTTTTTCTTGATGACAGAAAACAGGATATCCATTTTTTGTTTGTCAAAACTTTGAGCCCTCGATGTTAGATTTATTCCTAACAGTAATGTTAATACGATAATTTTGGATTTCATTATTTTCAATTTCAAATTTATTTTCTGGCATTTTCTATAAGCTGCTGATTTTGCGTAAAGATACTGAATGTCTCGTAAACAAATGATACTTATCTCTTAAAACCTTTGTTTTACCCGCTTCCGGCTTTCAGGCGACTCGATATGTGATCTTATGGCTTGCTTCAGTCCTCGGCATTTCTGTTTGAACCGACCGAGGATATTTTCAATAAAAACTAAAAGCAATCCCCCCTTTTTATGAAGTCAAGTGTTTTATTAGAAATGATGCAAACAAATGAAAACGTCCGTTTAAATTTGTGAAAATATTCAACTTCTTCCTGCACTGGAAAATTTATATCTTACTTCAAGCAAATGATCGTAGATTTACTTAGCTTCGTTTACTTCTTTTTTTATTAGATATTGATTTCCTTTAGCTTACAATAGTCTGAATCCGGTTAGCCTATCGCTGTCCGTCGTCGTTCATCATTCATCGTTCATCGTTACTTTCGTCCGATAAATTTTGTCGGGATCGACAAAATTTATCGGACGATTATATGGTTGACAATGAAAGATCGGTATTCGATGCGACGGCATGGATTTCCCGATATTTGCTGGGGTGTATTCCGGCTGAGGAGGAAGAAAGATTAAGGCAATGGCTGGAAGAATCGCCACACCATCGGGAAATGTTCGAAACTCTTTGCGGGGAAGGTATCGAGCCTGCGCATTTCGCTTTAAATGCGCAGGATAACTGGGGAGAGGCATACCGGTTATTTTTGAAGCAACGGAGTAAACTCGAAAGAAAGCGGAAAATCGTCCGGTGGTCGAAGTATGCGGCTTTGTTAGTGTTGCTCTTGTCCGTAGGCAGTTATTTTTGGTGGAATTATCCCGATCGGGCAAATAAGGAGGAAGTGGTCCGGCTCGCTGATGCAAGGGCACTGCATTTACCGGTTATCACTTTGGCGGATGGAAAGGAAGTGGTTATTCGGCAGGCGGCT
>CAJKZL010000185.1 GCA_905204385.1 uncultured Odoribacter sp.
CAGTTCGCTTTATAATAATAGAAAGCATCCTTCTTCACTTTACGGTCAAAAGTAACCAGACCTTTGTCATTGATTCCCGGACGATCGCCTTCCGTACGGTGAGCGGCACCAAAGTCAAACAGGTTCCAGATAAACGATCCCCACACAAAAGGGCGTTCTGCAATAGCCTCCCAGTTGCCCATATGATAGAATGTCTGGAAATTCTCCGGATGCCACCAGCCCGAAGCAACACCTGGTTTAATAGAGTCCTGCTGATGATAGATACTTGCCCCGGCACCATATTCACTGATACCGATCTTATAATCCGGATGCGCCTTATGATTAGCGTCCAGCCATTTTCCCATATCCGAAGGAGAACCGCCATACCAACCGAAATACTGGTTCCAGGCAATCACATCGGTTATTTTACTGATATCGCTATCGTACGACAGGAAGCTGGCAGCCGTTGTCGGACGCGTCGGATCTTCCTGATGAGCTAATTCATTCAACTCTTTGATATATTCAATCGGATTATCACCATGTGTTTTCAGTTCGTTGAACAATCCCCAGAAACAGATAGAAGGATGGTTGAAATTCTGGCGAATCAGTTCTATCAACTGCTGCTTGCCATTCTCCCGGAAAGAAGGCTGGTCGACAAATCCTTTGTCCCGGTAGCCCCCGGGACCGATAAAGGGTATTTCCGCCCAAATCACCAATCCGTTGCGGTCGCACAAGTCATATATATACTTATCTTGCGGATAATGTGCCAAACGGATGGCATTTACGCCCATTTCGAGCATAATATCCATATCTTCCTCATGATTCAGGGGCGACAAAGCATTTCCAATTTCTGCACGATCCTGATGACGGCAAACTCCGCGAAGTTGCAGGTGTTCCCCGTTCAAAAAGAAACCTTTATCCGGGTCGACCGTGTAATAACGCAAGCCCAGGACTTCCTCTACCCGGTCGGTCGCCTGTCCATTCTTCAGGACCGAAGCCTCTACAGCATAACAGTATGGATCTTTCCGGCCATTCCACAACCGGGGCTTCACGATTTCCAACCGCAGGGCAGCCGTTTCCGGAGCCTCCCCGGCAAAGCGGACAGGAGCGGTCTGCCGGGCCACCACCTTTCCATTGTGGTCTTTCACCTGCAACCGCACTTCCACCGTCTCGTCCTTCCGGCCTTCCACCATCACTTTCGCCTCCACTACGGCCTTTTCGCGCGACACTTCTTTCTGCAACAAATACACCCCCGATGAGGCATAATCCTCTAGGGAAATATGCTCCGGTTCGGCGATAATCAAATCCACATCCCGGTATATCCCTCCATACATATTGAAATCACCCTACTCCGGCATCACGCCCAATTGATTTTCATTGTTCACCCGCACCAGAACAGTGTTCTTCTTGCCGTATTGCACACGGTCGGTCAAATCCACCACAAAAGCCGTATAGCCTCCCCGGTGTTCTCCGGCATGCTTACCGTCGATAAAAACATTGGCAACCGTATTCACCCCCTTGAAGCGGAGGTATATTTTTTTCCCCTTCCACTGTTCCGGAATATCCAGAGTCTTTTCGTAATTGCCTATTCCCCGGTAATAATCCGGTTTTCCGCATAAAGCATCGGTATTCCAGGTATGGGGCAAATTCACTTCTGTCGACACATTATGCCTGACTTCCCAGCCGGGAGTAAACCGCCATGCCCGGTTGAGATTCACCACCTCCCGTCCCATCAGCAGGCCCGAAGTCAGAAATAACAGGAAAGCGCTTAGAATATATTTGTTCATCCTTTATAGAGTTTAGAGTTGAAAGTTTAACGTTTAAAGTTGAAGGAGGAAAGAATAATCTATAATCTTTAAACCTTCAACTTTAAACTATAAACGTTAAACGTTAATTAAAAACTTCAGTAACAGGGCGGCCGATCCACACCTGGGCAGCGTTTACGCCCAAGATATACGCGATGGTAGCTGCCGTATCGAATTGCATCATGGAGGATTCTATCCGATGGCCGGCCTTCACTCCTTTGCCACAAATGATAAAGGGCACCTGCATTTCCTGCAGGGTTTTCCCGCCATGTCCCTTATTGATCCCGCCATGGTCGGCCGTAACGATAAAAATGGTTTCATCGTAAATGCCGGCTTCTTTGACCGCTTTCAGAAGCTGTCCGATATACCCGTCCAATTCTTCCAATTTCTCATAATAAGCCGGAGTATCGTGGCCCGCCTGATGCCCCACATGATCCGGATTATCGAAACAAAAAGCAGCCAAAACCGGTTTCTTTTCCCGGATATACTTCACGGCAGTCTCGCACAAAGCGGTCGGATATTTATTATAATCGGGGGTATTCTCGTAAACACTGACCGATAAAGTATCGATCAGATACTTGATGCCCAGCCATTCGGAAAACACTCCGATCTCGGCATCCGGACGGGCGTCCCGTACTACCTGAAACACCGTCGGGAAAATACCGTTCTTCAAAATAACCCGTGAAGGGATTTCCGGGGTTTGCGATCCCCAGGTGGTATACCCGTGCAATTCCGGCCCTACTCCCATAAACATGGCAGCCCAATTGGGGGCACTGGAAGAAGGTAGTATAGAGCGCGATTCGAGCGTATACGCACCTTTTTCCATCAACGCCTTTACATTCGGCATATTGGCCTTGGGAACACTATAAGCCCCCCAACCGTCCAAACCGATCAGCACCACATGTTTCACTCCCTTCACTCCCGGAGCTTTCGCAAAGCCGTTCAACGTCAAAACAGCCAGCACTACAACTAATACTACATTCCATTTTTTCATATCCATAAATTTTATTCCATCCTCGTTCATCATTCATCGTTCATCGTTACTTAAGTGACCTCCGGTCACTCATCGTTACTTTGGACCGCAGGTCCACATCATTCATCAAACTCTCCTTCTTCCAATACTGCAACACATTCTTCGGCGCTGCCGGATAATTCGGGCTATAAAGCTGAGTCTTACTCCGTCTTTGCAATTGTCCGTCCCTGACATATTCTTCGCCTCTTTCCGTCAGATGACCGACCATTCTTTCCCTCCACATAGCCAACGTCTTGGCATACTTTTTCACTCCCGCCAGGTTGGCATTTTCCTGCGGGTCTTTTTCCAGGTTAAACAATTGCTCTTCTCCCGTACGGTAAAACCAGATATATTTCATCTTACCGTCGGTCAGCCCGCACCAATAATTATCCGGACTATAACAAGTGGCATGTTCCAAATCGATGTATTCCCTCCATTGCGGATTTTTCTCCTGCATCAGAGGCAATACCGACATGCCGTCTATATCTTCCGGTACTTGTCCGCCGGCCAGTTCCACAAAAGTCGGCAGGATATCACGAAGTTCCACCACCTGGGACAAATGACCGCCCCGCTTGCAGGCCAGAGGCATATCCTGAGGCAAACGAATCATAAAAGGCACTTTAACCGATCCCTCATAGGCATAAGTCTTGCGCCAATGGAAATGATCGCCCAGCATATCCCCGTGGTCGGAAACAAACAGAATGACGGAATTATCGTACATGCCTTTCTCCTTCAATGCCTGCACCACACGCCCCACCTGATCGTCGATAAACGTAATAGCTGCATAATAATGCCGCCGGGAATCCAGTGCATGCTCCACTCCATAATCGCCGAAAGCCGCATCCTTGGATTTCGGATAACCGGCAAATCCATCGTCCCAGTCGCCTTTCGCCGGAACCGGGATTTCGGCCCCCCGGTACATCTCCAGATAACGCTGAGGCGGATCGTAAGGACTATGCGGACGGGCAAAGGAAACTTTTAAAAACAAAGGTTTATCCGCTTTATAATTTTGTATAAACTCTACCGCCGTTTCCCCGGTCCAATAAGTTGGATGCAGTTTTTCATCCAAGGGATAAACTCCCCCCGTATGATCGTTCCAGCCAATCCCCAGCTCGTCCGGATTCACACCCGGAGCCTGCAATTTAAACCAATCCCGGTAATCGCTCACATACCCGTCCTGCTCGATGCGCCCGCTTTCATCCACAAGCGTCCCATGAAAACCATGCAGGGATTTCTGGGGAAACCAGTGCATCTTCCCGATACCGAAAGTATAGTACCCGTTGTCCCTCAACATTTGCGGCAATTCGTGCTTATAAGCGCGTCCCACCACCCCGTAACCCAACATACCGTGATGCCAGGGCGACAATCCTGTCAGGAGCGCAGCCCGGGCAGGCGTACTACTGGGAGTTGTGGAATAACCGTTATCGAAACAAATCCCTTCGCGGGCAATAGCATCCAGATGAGGTGTTTTCACCTCCGGATTCGACCATCCGACACAATCTCCCCGCTGCTGATCCGTCATAATCAAAATAATATTCGGCTTTTTCGCCGTCTGCGCCTCCAAAGCCGACCACCCGGCCAACAAAGAAGCCGCCACCACCATCGATTTCTTCATCCTTACCCCCCCTTTTTAATCTATAATCTATAATCTATAATCTTTAAACTATCAACTTTAAACCTTAAACTATAAGTCCATCTCCTTCAAAACCTCCCCCTTCGCATTCAACACCTTAATAGTCATCTGCACTCCTTTTTTCGTCAGCACCATCACCGTTGCACCTTCTGGTTTATATCCTCCGCCCACAAATACCGGAAAATTATTTCCGACGGACCCTTTGGGATGAAAGGCATAGCGATGAGTATGGGCATTGAGCGAAACGTTGAAAGGAGCTTTTGCCAGTAAATCGCCCCACAACTCCCGGCACGGGCGGTATTTATCCGTATTTCCATACACCGGGATATGGTGAACCAGCACCCGTTTACCGGCCTTGCGGAACACCCTGGAATTTAACTCCTGTTTCAGGAAATCCACCTGATCGTTCCTCAATCCGGTAAAATCGTTCAACCCATAGTACACCCAATGGTCGTCCGGCTTGTCCTCGCCGCAATCCAGCATCACAAAACGGGTATCTCCCCAACTGAAAGCACCGTAAGTCTTTCCTCCGACATAATCCAGCAACTCCCGCAGATGCAGGGAATAAGCATTTCGGATTTCGTGATTACCGCGCAAATAAAAGACCGGCACCTGTTCGGCTCCCACCGCTTCATTGTAATAAGCCAGCGAATGCACGGCAGCATTTTCGTCTGCCGGAGCATCGAAACAGTCCCCGTTGAAAATGACGAAATCATAGCCACAATCCTTTACCTGTTCGTACAAAGCCGCTAAGGTTTTATGCTGATTATGGATATCGTTGAAAACAATCGCTGTAAAATCCTTTGCATCGGCCCCCGGCAAGCGGAAGGAATAAAAGCGGGAAACCGCCGTATCCCCAAAGCTTTTACTGTAAGCACGGTAAGACAATATTTCCCTGGAACACACCCGGTAATAATACTCCTGACCGGGTTTCAGATTCTCCAGACGGATCTTATGGATATGGTTATTGGAAACCTTTTGTCCGTCCGACAAAGTAAAGGCCTGTTGCAGATGCAGCGTATCCGTTCCGTATTCCACCCAACTGTATACAGGCACCGTAGTGAGCCAGCTCACGGTGATTCCGTTTCCTACCGGATTTTGCAGATAAGGACGGGTTCTGAAAATCTTATCGGCTTCCGTCTTCAACCGGACTTCCGCCACCACCGGACGATGGTCCGAAGCCACGTTATCCCCGACAACACGGTTGGACAAAACCGTATAGGCACTGCCGTTTCCGGTATACCCCAACACGTAATCCAGACACTCCTGCGGCTTTTCTGCCGGAAAAGTCTGCTCTTTGGGATTCGTAAGCACGACAAATTTTTCTTTCAACGCCCCGATTACCGGGGAATCGGGCAAAGCATTCAAATCACCGGCCAGGAAAACCGGCTTTTCCACTCCCGCCAATTCCCGCTCCAGCATAGAAACGGATTCCAATTGATCTTCCCTGGTCAGGGAAAAATGCGTACAGCAAAATATATATTTCTCAAATTCCGCCATCAGCAACACTCTTTTTTCTTCTCTTCCCGGCAAGGGCAGACTACGGAAATTCAAGGGCTTTTCTTTCGACAATATTCCGATCCCGTATTTTCCTCCCTGATAAGGAATGGCAGGAGCATAAGTGCGATGCATCAAAACCTCGTCCCCTAACTCGTGCAGCAGATCTTTGCCTGCAATACGCTGCGTAGCACTATCCACTTCCTGAAGAGCCACGATATCCGGCTTCACCTGCCCGATCACCCGGCCGATCCGCCCGAAATCCAGGCGACCGTCCAGTCCTTCGCCGTGATGAACATTGTAACTCATAATCCTGACCGTCGTTTGCGCCTGTCCCGCCAGAACAAGCCACATCAACACCATTACGCCTAATACATTTCTCATTGTCTTTTCTATTAAAACTCTTTTTATAGTACTCACTCCATACCGCAACGCCGATATCCCGAAGCAATCGCAAACTTCCTCTTTCCAAGCTCCACCTTTTACTCAATTGCCCGATGCCTGAAACACCGGGGCAATTTTGTCCTTATCCCTCCCCTCACTTCCCCCTCCCTCATCC